>NZ_JAVKPK010000046.1:0-30441 GCF_031461075.1 Methanosarcina baikalica
GCTTTATTTTCAAATATTATTTGAAAATAAGGGATTTTGTGGAAAATGGCAAAACCTCATTTAACTAGAATTATTTTTTTCAGCTCTCTGTTGTGGATATTTTTTCACTACTTCTCGCTACAGGATGGTTTCTCCGAACTTCCACCGCAGCAAGAGCCTGCTTCTCCTCCACAGCCACATTCGCCGCTATCCATACTTTTACCTTTGAGTGCTGCGCCGATCATTGCCCACGCACAACCGACACCGCTCTGCACTTCTATTGCCTGTACCGGGCAGTTGAGAGCGCATGCCCCGCATTCCATACACAAAGCTGGTTGTATGAGTTCAACGTGTTCTTTTCCTTCGGCAAAAACTCTATGTGGACAGACCTGTATACAGCGCTGGCAGTTGATACACCTATCTGGATGATACTTGAGTGTGTTCTCAAGATAAGAATCAAACATTCAGACCACCTTCATGAACTTGATTATTCCCAGTAGAATTGAGAGTATAATTCCAGAACCTAACATAAGTGCCATGAGAGGTACATATCGAAAAATTTCTTTTTTGACGCCAGTCCGTGAAGTAAAGGTCGTACACCCAGTGAAGTTCAGGGCTAAGTATGCAATCAAGGCGGGCATAATCAGAAGTAAAACCAGTGATATCAGGGCATTCTCCAAGAAGGGCAATGTAGAATTTGTCGCAAAGGAAACTGCGAAGGGAATAGCAATAATTTCTCCCAGAATTAACCCTTTTGTACTGAAGTCGTGCGTGGGAATAAATGGAAGTAGAACTGGGAAGAATATGGTTCCTGCAAGGGTTGTTGTGATCGCAGCTAGGGCTGCAAGAGGGCCTGCAAGGAAATAGAGTATAATAGCAACAGCGATCGTCGGCAGTACTACATGAACAAATTCTACAGGAGTGAGCACTATCCGATCTTTCAATTGGAATTGAACTCTGCGCATTTCAGGTGTTGCCTTCCGTGTTTTGAGATACTCGGAGAGATCGCTGGCACGGACAGGACCATATTCCACCAAAAAACCGGAACGACGCTGCACTTCGTACGCCGAAATTCCAGGAGCTGAAAGTTGTGGCAGAATGAGAGTACGGTACCGAACAATATTGGCAAGTCCTGTAGAGCCGATACGCTGCACAAGTTCGTCTGTTCCGAATGTACCCTTACCTGCAGCACACCAAACATTAATTCCCTTTGTGTCCAGGACAAGAATATAGCAGTCAGTGCCTGTAAGTGCGGAACGAACTGCGTCAAAACTCAGTGTATAGTTTGCCGAGACAAAAACCAGTGAATCAGGTGTTGGGTTCCCGAGCCGGTAAAGGCCAGGCTTTACAATATGTCCCATACGGTTCACGCCCCACCGGGCAAGGAAATGATCGAGCCGATTGGCGAATGTGAGTGTACTTGTGATCGTATAGATCTCAGATGTGTGTGCACTTGTGATCATACGGATCTTGGATATTGGTTTTTTGTCAGTTACATCGTTGCATGGCTGCGTATCCGATTTCTGTGTGCATGAGCACGATGAACCAGCAGTCTTCGATGAACTATTAGTCTTATTATTGTCCATGTGACTCATCTCTTTTCTTTAATCGGTATCTTTCATCAGCGGATCAAGCACGTCTTTTACCATCCCGCTAAGGGCTTCGACCTTTATGAGAGCGAGGCAGCAGATACTACCTTCCTTCTCCCAGCTGATCAAAGCAAGCTTACTACCGGGATTGATACCGGCTTTTTCTCGCACATCTTTCGGGAGTACCATCTGTCCTCTTTCATCAACACTAAGAACTGCCTCGACCTTGCATCCCGAACCTGAATTGCATCCACATGACGATTCATCATTGGTACAAATCTCATTAATTGTCCTCTTTTTGGTCATTTGAATCTCACACTAATGTGAGTTTTCAATGCATTTATATTTTTCTAATTTATCTGAAAAGTCAGAAAAATCAGAATATTAACCAGGTTCGTTTCTTCATAAACAGGATATGAAGTGGCAAATTATCCCAAAAAAGTTATCCTTTAATAATCGTCCGGAAAAACGAAGCTATTCTTTAGTTCGAAAGGAAAAAATACACTCTTTAATGGATTGAATAATTGTTGGTAATTATATTTATGAGTCTTTGACTTGAAGCAGATTATTTGACTATTACATCCTGTATAGAATGCGTTTTTCATAGCCTACTTAAAGAATATTTTTTCTCAACAACAAATAGAGTTGTCATCAAATTTCAAAAAATATGGGGGCATTTTTGCCGCAAAATTAAGAAAAACAGAATTTCAATGTCAATTATTGCTTAAGTGTAAGCTTATAAATTGTATTTGTTTGTTTTTCCGTATGGTGATGAAATGACAAAAGCACGAAACATCGCAATCTATGGAAAAGGCGGAATCGGAAAATCGACTACTTCATCGAATCTTTCAGCGGCTCTTTCGGACCTGGGTCTTACAGTAATGCAGATTGGCTGTGATCCTAAAAGTGACTCCACAAATAACCTCCGGGGAGGTAAATTAATTCCTTCAGTCCTCGACGCTTTAAGAAGTGGAAAGAGAATTGAAATCAGTGACATTGTCTATGAGGGCTTCAATGGAATCCTCTGTGTGGAAGCAGGAGGTCCGGAGCCTGGAGTGGGATGTGCCGGCAGAGGAATTATTACTGCGATAGAACTCTTAAGGCAAAAAAATGTCTTTGAAGAATTCAAACCTGATGTTGTAATTTATGATGTTCTCGGAGATGTTGTCTGTGGAGGATTTTCAATCCCTATCCGTGAAGGTGTTGCAGAACAGGTCTACACTGTTGCATCATCTGATTTCATGGCGATATATGCAGCAAACAATCTCTTTAAAGGAATAAGGAAATATGCAAACAATGGTGGCGCACTGTTTAGCGGAATAATTGCGAATTCAATGAACCAGTCGATTCAAAAAGGGATAATAAACGACTTTGCAAAACAGACGAAGACAACGATTGCAGGATATGTGCCTCGTTCGCTTGATGTTACGAGAAGTGAACTCAGAGGCCAGACCGTAGTCGAACATGCACCAGAATCGGAACAGGCTGAGTTATACAGAAATCTTGCGAGAAACATTTTGAATAACGATCTAAAGTATGTTCCTGCACCTCTGGAATCTGAAGAACTCAAAATATGGGCTGAAGGCTGGTCAGATATACTCCTTAGGGAGCGAGAACATGTACATGAAGGAGAAATCAAAAGAAGCGGCATTGAAGGAAGAACATTAATAAGCTCGGAAGCATGAAACATTTAAAGTTCTTCTATTAAACTTCTGTTGTAACTTCTTCCTACAGCAGGAGTTTTAGAACTTAAAGTTATCTCCATGAACTATATATTTTATATGTGCATAGAGACATTTCATCCATTTCTTTGCGAATAATTGTCCTGTTCCAAATAATTTCTTTTTGGAACCTTTTTTCATTAATTTTTCTCTTAGTGCAGAGAGGTACTATTGACAAATGTTGTTTTATCATAAACTCTATTTTTTTCTAAAAATATGTAGCCAGATTATGGCATTATTCCTTATTTATTGCAAGTAGCTTTTCGGATTGAATTTTACAACGGATGTCAAGATATCTGCGGAAATCGTCGTCAGAACGGGCAACCCTCCTTCCTGCAGCAAACTACCGCGAGGCCGCCCTCAAGGCATGGGTCTTTAAAGGAGTATACTACCGAGTACTAACATTGTAATCATTTATAAAGAGCTAAACATTTATAAACTTTTGAGTATGTAATATTAATACCGTCGAAATAAGGAGGTTATTAAATTGAATACAGAACAAAACACCGAAAAACAGGGACACAACAGAAAGAACGAAGAAGAAGAGTTTGAAAAAATAAAAGCAGAGCTCGAGATAGCAACTGAAAAAATCATATATTTCGAGGATATAATAAAGTCTGCAGACAACCTGAGGAAATTAGCAGAAAGTAAGATTATAGAAACCGAATCCAAAAAACTGGATACAATCACCAATAAATTAGATTCACAGATCCAGAGTATTGGAGAACTGGTAAGAAAAGCAGAGATCAAAAGAGAAGAAGCAATAGATAAACTGCTGGATGCAGAGGTCAGGCTAATAGTGGTAGAAAATAGAATATTACATGCAAAAGTCACAAATTTTTAAATTAGTATAAAAACCAGAGATTATAAGATTTTCACATTTTATTTCTCAGGAATTTCAATCACACGGACTTTACAGGAATCTTTTGCAATTAATATCAGATTTAATTAAATTAAATTAAATTAAATTAAATTAAATTAAATTAAATTAAATATGAGTTTCGGATAAATTTGTGTAAGAGGACAAAAGTTTTGTGTAAGAAATCAGCATAAAACTTGTTCTCTACACAAGGTCTATTTTCCAGCTCACGTTCTTATCAACTGAAATTTTACAGGCTGTTCGCAGGTGGTCATCAACCGATAATTTTTCAGAGCCTGGGACGTAACATTTTTATAACTTAAGATATATTGTATTCACAATTGTGAATTAAAGGTTTCTCATGTTCACAATTGTGAAGGTTTCGATGATGAAATATTGAAAAATCATATACGGTAAAAATATGGGATTAAGTGACCAAAATCTGAAGCAAAATAAGAGTTACCGAACTATGATCGATTCGGAGGGAAGGGGCCATATCAGAATAATCAGACGTATTAACCTGAAAACTCTAATTGAGATTTTTAAGGACCTTTATCTTGAACTTAAACAAAATCCTGACAAACAACCAAATATAACCATATATGTCTCCCATTCGATCTATGAGGAGATGTCGGATAATATGAAACATTTTCATGAATTTGCGGTCTCCTGTATGGATGGGACTTTTGATCTGATTGTGCTAACTAACGAACTAACTAACTAATGAACTAACTCTCAGGTTTTTACTCACTAAATTTGAGAAAAAGATCCCAATATTTATTTACAGAGCAGTTCTCCATCTGGGATACTGAAAGGTACAATTGTATTAATTAATCCATGTTTATACAGCTATTTTTACATTATTGGGTAATTATTTGGTCGTTTTGTGCGTTTTTGCGGAATTTGAACCAAAAGGTTTAAAAATAAAGAACTCTTCTATGGTAATGGTGATTCACTATGAGGGATCGTTTTTGTTGTAAATGAATCTTTGAATGATATAAGCTATGAAAAACTCAGCTACGAAAAACTTGAAAAGCTGCCTCCTTCGGCAAAGTTGGTATTTAAAACCCTTGAGGCAAAAGGGCAGATGACGCAAAAAGAGATTATCCATGAAACGATACTTCCTTCACGCACAGTCAGATATGCACTAAACAGGCTAAAGGAAGAAAAGATCTTAATGGAACGTTTTTATTTCATTGACTCACGTCAGAGTCTTTATGAAATAAATAGATCTGTAAACAACGTCCTTGCCTTATAAATTAAAAACGTTCTTTTGTGCAATTGGATCAAACTTTATTATAGATCCAAATTTAATTTTTGAGGTTTATCTAAAACCTCATTATTTTTTTAAATTGTCTTTTTCCCGTCCGCGTATGTGCATTTCAGTGACATTTACCGGAATGCAATTGTTTCTTGCCTTATCGGTCCTTAGCAAAGGTCACAGATTAAAAGGAACATCAGGAACTGGAAAACAGGATATAATAAAAGAACGGGGGAAGGATTGTGAAACCCCGTTCTTTTTTGAGTGAAGATAGCCTATTTCTATTGTCGGATTTTAGTCTCAACCGGCATCATTAGAGATAGTGACTACCGGTTTTAAAATCCGTTTAAAAGGTCTAGCTTGTTCGCTTATGTACGATACTAAATACGACTTTAAGGTATTTAATACTATGTTTAATGTTAGCATACCACAGATTAGCACGACATCACTTACATCAAATATGTTATTAGGAATTTGTTTTTTAACCTTACACTTTTTTACCCCCGCCATCTATATGCCTTAGTGTAGAAATCATGAAAATTCAAAAGTTGCCTGTTCTGCAGGCAACTGCATAAGTCCCAATACTGTTAGTTTGTCTGGCTTATTCTTTTAATTTCATTGATTCTCCACAACATTTTATGTTGCCGGTACAGCAAACATCCGTAGAGCATTTGTCATCTCCACATTCGTTTGCTACCTTAAGTTCGAATCCGCATCCTTCGCAGACAAGAACCTGACCCTCTTTTAATTCACTGCAATTCATTTCATATCACCCCAATATATTTGATCGAAAAAGTATGTAACTTAGGTTCAAATCGCTTTTGAAACATGATTTTGAAGATGATTCTACGAATCAAAGAGTTTTTGTTATTTTCAGGATTTAGAATCGTTCATTCTAATTATGTTGGATATTCAGGTAGAAAACCCACACACCAACAAATTTCAATATTGTTCTTCTGTCGAACTTATTTCCCCTGTTTGATCATTTCCTGAACTTTTCGAATGTCCTCTATAGCCTTTTTCTTTAGCTCGATCATTTTTTGCATCTCATTTATTTTTGTTTCCATCCATTGTATTTTCATATCCATTTTCATTACTGCAACTTTTTTTTTCTGTTCTTCAGTCAGAAGTTTCCAAATCTCAGCCATCGGTCCATCATCCATAGGATGTGTTCCTGTTGAATGTTCTTCCCCCATGTTTAACCACCCTTGAATGTATCACAAAAAAAAAATTAAATAATATCCTTAATACAATTGAATATTCTTAGAGACTTTTTAATAATTTCTGGAATCGCCAAAGTTTACCATCAATTCCGTTATCAATTGGCTGTAAGCAATCAAAAATCCCGAAAAATTATAAAAAGTATCGATTTCAAATTGTATCGTCTGGGGATTAGTATTCAAAGGATATAATATCTATAGAAATATAAATAAGAAACCAATATTAATTGAAACTCGAAATTATCTATTCTAGTTCCCCCAGATATCTCCTTAAGATATTATTTATCACAAACTTTTCCCACCTTCCGTATGATCCTAAAAAATGCCCCCTACTTTAATATATAGGACTGGATACAGCCGTAAAAGCTAAAGTTCCATATACTGTACTAAATAAGATAGGACTTACGCAGTTGAAGTACCAAATCGAGTACGAGCAGCATCATCTGAATTAGTAGGATTTAGACAGTTAAGTATTTAGTGTTGCTGTTTTTCTGTTCAACTGCGTAAGTCCTATAAGAATCACAGTCCGCTGAGATCTTACCAAGGATGTTAGAAAGGGCCCAAGGTGACACGGCATAACTTCAACCTATCTGTGTCACAAAAAGAGTTAATATTTCAGAAAATCAGTTAAGAAGTAGGTGATAAGGATTCGAGTCCCTATTCTCAAGTCCTTACCTATGATCCAACCCAAAGATTAAGAGGAAACCCTTTTACTCTTAATCTATTCATTCATAATACCACTGTCATATATATCATAATCGATATGAAAACTTCTTTCTGAAATGAAGTTTTCAGATAACTAAATAATTATATTATCTTAAAAATTTTAATGTCGTTAAATACATAAAATTGCATATAAAGATTGCATAAGATATGTTCTTATCTTATGTATCCTCAGCTTTAATCCTCATGTGCCTAATTTGATCCTCTAGTGCATAAGTCCTACTAATATCCATGTCCTTTTAATTAATAAATAAAATAAAGTACATATTTTAAATTAAGTAAAAAGAATGTTCTGTAAAGTCATATCACAAAAGGGTGTGGATAAGATGGAGGAAAATCTTTTCAAGAAAATCCTGGTTGCGACAGACGGCTCGGAAAATGCCGTAAAAGCGGCTTCTTATGGAGTAAACATCGCTAAGGCAACAGGAGCTGATGTGTGTGCCCTGTATGTTGTTTCTACCGAAAATGCAGTAACTACACGAACGGTTATGGGCTGGAGCGAGGCATTTGAAGAGTATCTTGCCAATAAAGGGGGAGCTGCAATTGCCTATGTAGAAAAACTCGGGAAAGAAGCCGGGGTTAAAGTTGAGCCCGTATTTCTGAAAGGTATTCCGGCTGAAAAAATCCTTGAATATACAGAGGAAAGCAATATTGACCTGGTAGTAATGGGCACACAGGGCTTAACAGGCGTCAAAAGGTTTCTGATAGGTAGTGTGGCAGAGAATGTTCTCAGGCACTCAAAGGTTCCTGTAATGATTATTCGATGAATGCAGGCCTGAAGGCCTGCTAATTTTCTGTGATCACTGCCGGGGAGTTATTCTTAAATTACAGCTCTTCAATCCTCAATGATTCCGCAGCCTTTAAATATGGCTTTTGCTTCTTCAAAACTCAGATCTCTAGGGGGCACGATGATATCGGATTCCAGGATTTCCTCTGCTTCAATAGCCTCTCCTTTTTCCTTTATTTCTGAGATCAGTTTAGCGAGTTCTTTGCGGAATTCTTCGACTTTTCCTTCCATAACTAGATCCACAATTCGGTTATCTATCTGGTTTAATTCATCGCAGAGGGTTTCAGGCGCCCTGTACTGACCTTCGCCCATAATCCTGATTATCATTTTCAGACCTCCTTTCTTTCTTCTGCACCTTTGCCTTCTTCCCCTGTTTTTTCCTGTCCCTTTCCGGCTTCGGCTTTAAGCCTTGTAAGATCAGACTCAACATTAGTCTGCGTACTGATTTTAGAAAGTTCCCGGTCTATTTCGTCCCTGCTGCCTGTGAGGTCTTCAAGCGTGCCGGTTTCCATAAGTTCGTCAATTGCATCGGCCCTGGCTTTCATCTCTTCTGTCTTGTTTTCGGCCCTTTCAAGAGCAAGACCCACGTCTGCCATTTCCTCACTGATTCCCGTAACAGACTCGTTTATTTTCACCTGGGCGTCAGCTGCTGAATACTGGGCCTTAATGGACTCTTTCCTTGTCCTGAAGATTTCCACTTTGGTTGAAAGGCGCTTTTCTGAGGCTATCAGCTTTTCTTCCTGCTTTTCGAGTTCTGCAATTTCACTGTCAATCCCGTCCACCTGCTGCGTAAGGGCAGCTTTTCTCTCGAGGGCGAGTCTTGCAAGGTCCTCCCGATTAGCGGCAATTGCTTCTTTTGCCTGTCTTTCAAGCTTGTCCATGCTCTGCACCAGTTTTGCACGCTGAAGCTGAAGGCGCTTTTTAGAAGTTGTCACCTCTGCAACTCCCCTCTTCACGTTCTGGAGCAATTCCAGCTGCTTCTCATAGGAATAATCCAGCGTTTCCCGCGGGTCTTCCATCTTGTTAAGCATTTTATTCATCTTTGATTTGAGTACTGTCTCCATTCTTGAGAATAATCCCATATATTTACCCCTTTGCTTTTTAAAAGTTATCAAGCGATATCTTAATTATTATTTTTTTCGTTAATATTCTTGCCGGATTCTTTCTGGTACTTTATTCGTCGTTTTTGGTACCTTTGCTGTTTATTTGTTTTGGTTGGAGTTATATTTTTAGTTTACCTGTATTTTTATACTATAAAACTCTCTCCTTTCGAATTCCACAGCTTTCTCCAATCAAACAGGTTTTATAAGATCATTATTATATATATAGCAAAATTATTCGTCGACGTGCGAACGATTTATATATTCAAAATGCAACTTATCTAAAGATATTATGGCAAAACCTGAGAGTAAAACAGAATTCTTTTATAATGAAAAAGGACTGATAGCAATAGGCAGTCCTGTTAAACTCCAGATTCTTAATTTGCTCAGGGAAGAGCCCAGGTCATTTGACGAAATCGTAAAATCTACAGCAAAAGCCAAATCGACCATTTCCGTGCATCTTAATAATCTCAGGTCATGCGAGCTTGTGGAAGAAAATCATGACTCTGAAGACCGCCGCCGAAAAATTTACTCTCTTACCTCTCGCTACATGGGCTGTTCTCAGGAACCTTTCATCGAGCATTATAAAAATTTGCTAGAAATGGTTCCCACGAACGGAAATGATAGGTTTTGCTTCACCGAAACTCTATTTCATGCCTTTAACTTTGGCTTTGAAGCTTATGGGATTGATAATGCCCCGATTGTAAAAATGATAGGAAAAGATATTGGGAGATCTCTTTCACCCATTTTCGAATCAGAGAACTTCGAAGAACTCCTGAAGGAAATTGCAGATTTTCTGGAATTTCACGGCAACTGCCGGATTTCTGTGCTCCTGAAAGACAGCGCTGCTCTTCAGGTTGAAGACAATTTCAAAGCCAGATTAATGCCTGTCAGTGGAAAACCTTTCTGCACCTTAAGAGAGGGCATGATCGAGGGGATACTTACAGGAAAGCTGGAAAAGGAGTACAGAGTTCTCGAGACTGAGTGTTACGGAACAGGACACAAGCACTGCTTTTTTAAGATTACAATTTAAATTCCTTTCTTATACTCGTGGTTTGACATGAAAATTTTTATTATAAATTCCCTGTTTTTAAAAAAATAGAAGCACTGAAGACGAGAGTAGAAGAAAAAAGCTGTCAAAATAAACAAAACTATTTGAAGAAGACCTAAAAACAATCGAAGAAACAATAAGTACAACGAAACAGGATTAAAAAGAGCAACAATCGAAATGATAAAATAAAGACTAAAACAACACCAAAGGAAGTCGCAGACAAAAATAGAATACTATGAAACTATCGAAAAGTTATAAGAAAATCAGCGACATGATTGGGAAAATGGATCTGAAACGAACTTTTCAAGAGGAAGACCTAAAGTTGCAATTGTGTATGCAACTCGCCAAAATTGGCCTTTAGATAAGCTGATAAATGAGAGCCTGATTTTAGCCCTTTCCTTTAATTTTTTCTTTTCTTTTGTTTTCGTTTCTCCATTTCTTCATTTTTTTTCTTTTCTGTTAACTCCCGACTATCTACGAATTTTTTCTTCCTCTCTTTGAGTTCCTGTATTTCCTTATCGAACGCGTTTGCCAAGTACTCTTTTTCAATCTTGGTAGTTGCTGTTTTTAATGACTCTTCTTTCTTTTTTTCAGCAAATTCTATCGCCTTGTCGAAATTTTTTTCGGGATCTTTAATTTCCCTAGTCACCAATTTCTGAACCTCTGTAAAGTCAGTTTAACAGACACATAATAATTTAACAGTTTAATCTTATAAAAAGTTTCATCTTTTATTTAATCAATTCTCATGTTTTTCTTAGTTTTCTGAGTTAGTCAGAAAGTCGTCAACTGTTTTTCTTATGTGAATAAAAGGATCTCAAAGGAGTTCTAAGAAAGTTGAATGGAGAAGCTGAGATAAAGCAGGGTTATGGAATAAATGGAAGTAAAAAGGTTATCTGAACTAATCAAGGCCTTTTTAAGCCATGCTTTAGTTTCAATGCCAACTGCATTATAAAAATTTCACCGGAAAACTCCATCCTCTGCGTCTCAACCTGTTTTTCTTTCCGGCATGCCTGTTAGTGAGCCTCTCCGATTATGACTCCCATTTCAGATTTCAGGCGGTGCCCTATTGCTGCAACTATACCCGGTCCGTCTGTTTTTTCCCGGCATACGATTGCATGTTCCAGAAGCCCAAGGCGTTCAATTTCGTAAATATCCCTGCCGTGACCTGTTTTTTTAATTGCACTTTTGATTTCCGAACGTGTTGCTCCATTAACTGTAACCCTGTCAGTAGCTGCCTTTTTCCAGCCCCACCAAAGATCAAGTTGCTTTTTGGTGAAACGGGCTTTTATCTTTCTGTTTGCCTCAAAAACTTCAATTTCAACCGGCAAATGGGGTATCAGACCGAATCTGGATGCAAGCTGTTTTGGCTTTCCGCTGCCAAGAGCTTTTAATTCCTCGGTTTCAACTTTTACAGGAAAACCGATATTGACTACAAAAGCATCCTCTCCGAAAGATTGAAGAAAACCAATGTATACCTTACCGGCTTCAGCTTTTACTGCAGGCGTTCCATATCTGGAAGTCAGGAAATTCGCAGACACTTCCTCATCATCGCCTTCAAGAGAAAATTCGGCCCAGTTTTCAGGGGTAATAGATATCTCAATCTTTACTTCAAGATCTTTCAATTCGTTCTCAACCAGGGTTTTTAAAAGGCCGCTCATCCTTTCCCGGTTTTTTCCATAAATATGCTGGAGGGTTACAACTTTCATCATATTTTTCCTGCCGATAATTCTCTTCTGCCTGTTTTTTCCGGGTAATTGGAAATTCCGGTTTTCAACCCTTCAGGTAAGATTCAAGAAGCTTCTCACTTTCTTCCAGGGCTGAGATAACAGTTTCATTAATAGGGCTTTCCGCCCTTTCTATCTGGTTCTGGAGTTTTTTAATGTCCCTGCTGTAAGGGCCGAGCTTCCGGGAAATCGCATCCCTGCTGTCTCCCTGCTCCACTGCATCCCTGTGGATGCTTTCTATCTTATTTCTAAGTTTCTTTGTTTTCTCAAGAATTTCGGCGCTTAGAGGGTCGAGCTCTTCTTTCTGTTCAGGTTCTTTTTCTTCTTCCTCGCCTGCAGCTTCTTCCCCTTCACCTTCTGTACCCGTATCTTTCCTTTCGGACTTCTCTTCCCGATTTTCCGAAGGCTCCTCTGCGATTATATCCCTGAATTCTTTAAGGGCAGTTTCTACCTCTCCTCCGTATTCCGTAAGTTCGACAAATTTTATCCGCCCTTCAAATGTGAATCTTATAAGTCCGCACTGTTCCATTTTCGCAAGAATCCTTGTGGTATGGGCAAAAGTGGAATCTATTTCTTTTGAAATAACAGACGCATAGGTCTTCTCCCTCGAACCTATAAATATCAGCGCAAGAGTGGGTTTTTCCTGCAAAAATAATTTTTCTGCATTTTCGTCGGACATGATATCACATTGGGATTTTTTAGCGGATTATTTTTGGATTTGAGTCAAGGCTTTTTTATAATTCTTTAATAGTTTATATAATAGTGGAACAGTTTCCAACCAGTTTTACCGAAAGGCCTTCACCTAGAAAGTGCCATGATTATTTTCTTTATTTCTCTTAAAGGCGCATCAGTTTTGAATGAAGTGCCGCTGAAGTGAGTCCTCGACGCTTCAAATCCATAAGCCTTAAGGGCTTCTATCAGGGTTTCCATGCCTGTTGCAGAAGTTCCAATTTCTTTGCAGATCACATGCTGGTCATAGAACATCGGCATATCGAGTTCGTCTCTGCAGAAAGTGATTAACTTTTTTGCTTTTTCCGTTGTGTTCAGAGGATGTACTTCGAGTTCTGAGATAACTTCATTACAGAATTCCGATTCTCTGAGTGGCCCAAGCCATAAAGGGCCTGCAATTCGTGTGAAAGATCCGCAGATAGGACATTCTCTTTCGATATGTACTGCAACCCCGTATACTGGCCCCCGAAACCCGCACTTCGGACAGTGAATACTGAAACCCATTGACTTCAGAGTTATATCAGCCTGCTTCGTTCCCGGGAGAACTTCGAGGTAAGTGCGGACATAGTGACGTGTTACATGGGAAAGCAGGGGTAACATTCCTTTTTCATGTTTTGCAAGCTCTCTGGCACAGGCTCCCAGAAGGACTCGAAGGCCCATCTCGCTGTGATATTCCGTGTTAAGGGGTATAGCTGCATATTTCCTTATCCCAGAGTTCAGGTGGGCTCCGCATAAGGGAGCAGTATCCGTTGCCGTAACCGACAGCATACTCTGGGCCGAAGCGGATGCTGCGTCCAGGAAGGGTGAAGGAGTGCCGAAAGGGTCGATGTCCACGATGTGGAATTTTTGTTCGTGGAGTAGCACATTTGCGTTCTTGCGGGTTGCCATTGTTTTTTCCTCAAGCCCGTTAATTTTGATATTTTCCTTTATCATTTCAAATGCGTCCGGGCTCCAATCATTCATAGTCGCATGGATTCCTACTTCGCCCGCTATCCGAAGTCCCCTGATCCCTGACGCTGAAAAGGCGTCTACATAGCGAATTTCTTCCCTGGAGATTTCTTTTCTCGAAAGAAGCCTTTCCACAAACGCAGCCGTAGTTGCGACATTAATATCACGGTTAAGCTCCATCTCCGGATTATAAAAAACCGGAGCTGCCGAGGGAGGGAAGGTTGCGTCCGGAGGTGGTACCGGAACCGAAACCTTTGTTGTGCCTTCGACTATAGTTTTACATGTCATTTGAAATTGCTATTCTTTGGGATCTTATTTTACAGTGATGGTCATCTCCATTTTAGGATATCCTTTTACACTGAAAGTGTAGCTTCCAGACTCCTTGAAGGCATATTCCAGGATATTTCCATATGCAAGCCTTTCGTCTTCGAAAAGGTGTTTGCTGCCGGTCAGGGTAAAAGCTCTGGATGCCTGGTAATTTCTCCATACAACCGTATCTCCGGTATTTACTCTCAGCCTTGAAGGAACTAACACATCGTTCTTAAGCCTTACAAGGTGCGATGCAAGTGCAGTTCCGGAGGCTGTACAGTCCCGACTTTCTCTTCTTCGATCCCGGTTTTCGTTTGCCCCACTCCGGACTCTTCCCGCATTCTCAAAGTTGCCATATCTTCCGGCGTCCCCAATTCTGCCGGCGTCCCTCTTTCTTCCTTTATTCCCGTTTTTTCCAGTGTTCTCACTTCTTGCTTTTGCGTTCCTCCCGAACTGCCGCCTGATACCTGCTCTTGATCCGTCCTGTCTTCCGAATTCAGGCAACCTGACATGATTATTGATAAGATTATAAGGAGTAAAATTATTGTTTTTGTTACCACTTCTCTCCCCCTTATAATTACTCTCCCTTCTTACTCCCAGTTTAATATAAGCCCTTATAAATAATAATTCTTTCTTATAAAAGTCCTGTAAGCCTGAATTAATTTTGAAGCATGGACATCAATTTTAAGCTATGAACATGCGTCTGGCTGAAGTAATAGAAGAAAGAGAAGAAAGGTAAATTCAGTATTATTCTCTATGTCGTTTAGAAAAAAATTATAATTTCAAATATCTCAGTTTATAATACGAATTCGAAGCGCCCCTAATACAGAATATTTTTTAAGGATATACCAGGTTTGAGGATGTACATGGCATGGAGTCCACCTGCGTATGCTGAGAAACTCCAGAGAAAGCCAGATCTCTAACAAAAATATCCACTTTATCACAGGTAAATTTACATCGCATAGGAGTAGAAAATAAAAATGCGTGCGTGTTCCGGGAACTATTATTAAATATATGAAAAATAATAGAATTAAATATGTGAAAAATAGTAGACTTTACAGGAAAGCTTTTCTGCCCTTCCCTGTAAAGTCTATTTGCTGTGCTTTTCAGGGCTCAGCCACACTAACACTTACATTCATTTTAGGCTGGCCGACAACACTGAATTGGTAGTCTCCGGTCTCGTTGAAGGCATAGGTAAAAGCGCGCTTGTACACAAGACCTGTGTTCTCAAAGAGCTTTTCTTCACTCACAAGGGTTAGGACCCTTTTTGGATTGTCTTCCATATTTATCCAGGAAACCGATTCTCCCTTTTTAATTTCAAGACTTGAGGAACTTGCTCTTTTATTGATCAGTCTTATCATATAGGGAGTTTCCTTAATTTCAGAAGTTGAGACATTGAGTCTTCCATTCTCTTCCGAAGTTACAGTTTCTTCTAAAGTTAGATTTTCGTTCGAAGTTATATTTTCTCCCGGTGTTTCGGTTTCTTCGGCAGTTATATTTTCTTCCGTCGTTTCAGGTTGTACAGGAGTCACATTTTCTCCTGGAGTTACGGTTTCTTCAGAAGTTACATTTTCTTCCGGTGAGGGCTGTTCATTCCCTGCGCACCCTGAAAGTAAAACGGCGCACAATACAAGAAGCAGAACAATGATCTTCATTTTCATTTTATTCCCCACATCTTTTTGGAGGAGTGAAACTTCAGAAATTCATACCTCAATCTGGAGTTTCATTCAGTTCCAAGTTTTCCTTTTTTATTATTGTCAAACTAATATCCAAATCTCTGAGTCATCCAATAATTTATGCATACTAGACTAATATTTCAGAGATCTTTTCATTATACATTCCAGATACAAATATTTTAATCCAGCGTTTAAAATTCGTTTCTATGGCTGAACTTATAAATATTATTTAAATCTATTAATTACATATAAATCTATTTTTAATGTATAAAGGATTTTCAAATTATCAAAATATTTTAGACACGCACAAGAATATTTAAACTCAGATCTATATTTTTGTCCTGGATGAAAAGTAGATAATAAAATTGAAGTTATATAGTTATAACTGTAACTTTAAAAAGTAAATTTTTCTTGGATAAATTATTTTTTATAGATTTGTTTCATTTTTCTGTTACAAAAAGTTGCGTGTCTGAAACATCATCAAGCCGATAGTTTCTTTCTTCTTCTCTCAGATGCTGTTCCATAAAAGTAAAGCAAGAGTTCCGATAACTGTAATTATCCCAAAAGTTTTCTTTGCAAGAGAAAAAAGGCTGGGAGAACCGGAAATCTTCGAAAGCAAAATCTTGTTAATTGTACTGATAAGGCTTGCAAGCACTGCAGTATTTGCTGCGGTTGCATAGGAGATGTTTCCACTTACTGCAAGCAAGGTTACGGAAACTATCACTCCAGAACTGCTGACAAGAGCCCCGAAAGCAGTGACATAAATTCCGGCAGTTCCTGCGACGTCATAGGCAAAGTTTCCTATAAGGAGGATCAGGGTAAAAGCAATGCCGAATTTAAACGCCTGACCAAGTGAGAAAGGGGACTGGATCTTAAGGTCTCCTCCACCTATAGGGCAGAATTTCTTATTGTATTTGAGAGCTATCACTATGGAAACAAGGATGATCACAGATTGGGGAGGAAGCATAAACAGGGTTGTCTTGCCTGTAGGTTCAACTATCAGGGCTAATACAAGGTTTCGGATGAGCATAGAGATATTGCAAAGCAGGATTCCGGTAAGGACAGGATCGGTCATTTCCTCTGCTCTTTTTGAAAGGCCTGCAAGTGCTGCTGTTGTGGCTTCACTGTTCACAAAGCCTCCCACGAAACCTGAATAGCATATTCCGCGCTTTGTGCCGAACTTTCTCAGGAGCACGTAGCTTAAAAAACTTATAAGCGAAACAAGAATTACAATAAGGATTGCAGACCTGAGGTCTATAAGCCCGAAAAGCTGTTTTTCCGGCATCACAGGGTAAAGTATAAAAGCCACGGCCAGAAACTGTATGGCATTGTAGAGTTCTTCTTTTGTAAGGTTTCCTGCAAACTGGTGAAGAGGTTTTTTCTGGATCAGAAGGAAGCTCACAACTATTGAAGAGACAATGGCAAACAGTCCATAACCATAGCCCACAAGGACTCCCATAACAAAAATGAAAAAGAGACTGATAGGGCTGGTAACTCCGATCCGTTTGAAGAGAAATATCTTGGCATAAGTAATTATGGAACAGATTACTCCGAAAAAAAGCGCAGTTACATAAACAAAACCCTGCCCTGCAACCCCGCTTACGAGAGCTGTTAGCATGCCTGTTATACAGGTTATGCTATAAGTTCTCACACCAGCAAAAATTTCGTGTTCAAGGCCTCTATGCTCCCTTTCTATACCTACCATTATCCCTATCAGAAAGGCTATGGCCAGCTTTGTCATGAAATCCAGAAAAACCGGATCGAAACCGAAATCTTCAATGGTGCCCGTAGCTCAACCTCTATGACTTATCTATCTGTAAAGTCCAAAGTTAAGTTCTAAGAAATCTTGATTTAACTTATTTAAGCATTCAAGTCCAAAGTTAAGTTCTAAGAAATCTTGATTTAACTTATTTAAGCATTCCATCTGCCGTATTTACTCCAGCGTCTGTCCATTTAACCCCGGTATTCGCATTCCTCAGAGAGTGTCTAATCGGGTCTGACTTTGTCTTTACGCCAGTAAAATGACGCAGGCAAGTGAATATTTAAGATTGATATTAAGAGTGATATTAAGAGTGATATTATCTATTTCTGTAAGGTTAAGTAGATGGAATGATCTAAATCAAAATATAATTATTTAGTACGGATGTTCTTACTAATGAATATAGGCCCTGAAAGGAGAAAAAGGTTCAGAGTACACGGCGAAACTGCATAGAATTTTACAGGTGACTTCGAAACCCAATTAAAATCTGCTAGCCTGATTAAAATTTACTACCCTAATTAAAATTTGCCAGTTTTGTTTATACCTGGTTTATACCTCCACGAATTCAACTTCAATGGGTTTGTTTTCCTTCGTTTCTTCAATAGTTATCAGGGCGCAGGAACCTTTACAGGCCTCACCCGGGTTTACAACTATAGTTTTTCCAACTTGCTCCAGGCCTTTAGCCTCATGGATGTGCCCGCAGACTATCAGGTCAACCCGGTCAAGGAATTTCTGGATAGCTTTACTTCCCACATGCCCGAAAGGAAGTTCATCCCTTGCGCCGTGTGGAGGGGCATGGGTTAAAAGCACTATAGTTCCGCAATCTTCTGCTTTTTCGGCAGAGCAGACCATTTCTTCAAGGGCTTTTTCGATTTCTTCTTCAGAAAGCTCAAAGGGCGTATTGAAAGGGGTGGGATTTGAGCCTCCGAGCCCTATAAACCTGATATTTTCTATCTTTTCGGCTTTTCTGTGCAGGTTTATAGCCTTCGAAGTGTCCAGAGCTTTCAGGATGCTCCTCTGGTCACAATTGCCTGGGATCGCAAGTATAGGCCTGTCAAACATTTCCATTAATTCTTCGACCTTCTCATCGGGCCCGAAATTGGTAATGTCCCCGACAACAACTGCAAGGTCGAAATCTCCGGCTCTTCCAATTATTTTCTTTATCTTCGAGTAGTCCCCATGGGGGTCAGAAATGGCTAGTATCTTCATCCGTATCCCTTCTTATTGTCCTCAATCCTTTTTCAGGTTTTTAGCTTCTTTATTTCATGATATCTGCTTGCCTTTGAACATGCACACATCTTTTATATCCCTTACGTAAATATAGTGCCCATGCGCGATATCGTTATCATAGGACATAAAGCAAAAACAAGCGGGGATATTTCTTTAAACGATCTTCCAGGTTCTGCGGGAAGAATGGACATTCTTTGCCGCTGCGTAAGCTCTGCCCTTTTTCTCTCTTTCGGAATGCGCAGGGATGTAATCGTACACCTGCTCCTTTTAGGTGACCCTGACCCCGGAAAAATCATAAGGTTTGAAGGACTTCACCTGCGGTACCTGAACCCGGACGAGCGGAGCAGCGGCTCGCTGATCCAGAAAGCCCTCCAGAAGGATGCAACCGAGCAGGATATCCGTTCTACTCCAGGTGTCTGGATTCGCAGAGGGGACTTCAAGTCTCTGCTCTCCGAATTCGAAGGGCGCACCCTGCTTTATCTGAGAGAGGACGGGGAGGATATCCGGGAACTTTCCAGTGAAATCCGGGATCCGGTCTTTGTCCTGGGGGACCACACCGGTGTTACGGAAGAGGAGGAAAAACAACTCCTTGAGGCAGGGGCAAAAATTATCTCAGTAGGCCCTATTTCCCTTCATTCCAACCACTGCATAACCCTTGTCCACAATGAACTGGACAGGGCTGAAGCGAAAAGAGGAGAGTCACCAGGAGAAGCTGACTGCAGGGTCGAGGACTGAGCTACAATTAGGATTGGGCTGCAATTTTAGAGTTGTTTCAATACAAAAAGTTATATTCCATTTCCCTGTATCAGGATAGAAACTTATCCGGCTGTATTTTTTCCGGATATTTTTTTCGTACAATGCCTTTTCCCTATACTTGCCTTTCCGGAGAATTGCAATCAGGCATTTATGTTCCAGGATATTAGCTCTTATCATTATATTTATCTCTTACATTTAATTACTACTCATTCCCAGGTCTATTTCCCGAATAAAGAGCTTAAAGAGAGTGAAAGAAAATGGATGTACTCGAAATTTCAAAAAAAATTCTGCATGAAGGCCCGGTATGTGATCACTGCCTGGGCCGTCAGTTTGCAAAACTATCCACAGGTCTGAGCAACAGAGAACGCGGGCAGGCCTTAAAACTCACCCTCGTGCTGGAAGGGGACCGAATCTACAAAAGTGAAAACGACGATTCTCTTCTAAAGGAACTTGCCCCTTGCAGTGCGTTTTCAAGGAAGACTCTTGGAGCAACGGGGGAAGACGAGCAGTGCTGGGTCTGTCTTGATCAGTTCAAAAAACTGGACGAATGGGCAGATGAAGCGGCAAAAGTCCTCGAAGGCCTTGAGTATTCCACATTCCTTGTGGGCACGAAGGTCAGCGGACTTCTGAGCGAAAACGAAGAAATACTCTGGGCTGAGGCAGGAACTGCATATGCCGAACAACTCAAGTCCGAGCTTAACAGAGAAGTAGGCAAGCGGATTGCTGAAAAAGTTCAAAAAGATGTGGATTTTGAAAATCCGGACATTACAATTACTCTTGACCTTGCAAAAAATCAGCTTGAGCTGCAGGTCCGCTCTGTATATATCATCGGGCGCTACCGTAAAATGGTCAGAGGAATTCCTCAGACGCGCTGGCCGTGCAGGAAATGTAAAGGCAGGGGTTGCGAAAGCTGTAATTTTACGGGCAAGCAATACCAGGAATCCGTAGACGAGCTGATAAAAGGGCCTGTAATCGAAGCTTTCCAGGCAGTTGATACGGCTTTCCACGGGTCGGGAAGGGAAGATATAGATGCCCTGATGCTCGGAAGCGGCAGGCCTTTTGTAGTTGAAGCAAAATCCCCTCAAAAGCGTATCGCAGACCTTGAAGAACTTATGAGGAGCATTAATGAGAAAGCTGCCGGAAAAGTTGAGGTAGGAGAGCTTTCTTTCGTCGGAAAAGGTATGATTGAGACCCTGAAAAGTTCAAAGGCGGATAAAACTTATAAGCTTAAAGTTACATTTAAAGAGCCTGTTTCAGAGGAAAAGCTTAAATCCTGCCTTGAGTCTTTGAGTGGCATAGAAATCTCCCAGCAGACTCCAAGGCGTGTAGTTCACAGGCGGGCTGACCTTGTCAGGAAAAGGCATGTGCACAGCATCAAGCTTGATGAACTAACTGACGATGGTTACGCTTACATAACAGTAAACTGCGAGGGCGGACTGTATGTAAAAGAGCTTCTTTCCGGAGATGAGGGCAGGACAAACCCGAGCCTAAGCGGGCTTTTAGGTGTTTCCGCGCTTGTGGAAGATCTTGATGTGGTCAACGTCGATATCTGAACCGGATCTGAATCAGATTTATTTAATAAGTTAGGTCGGGAAATAATTGCCTGACTGAACGTCTTATTTAAATAATATCCATCTTATCTAGAGAAAAACTGTATACATAGAGAAATTAATCGAGCATTCTAAGGAGGAACATGCGATGACAAATTCCCATGGTGAAAGACGTTGTACAAGGTACAAACTACAGAAGACAGTTCGTGAAAGAGGGATTTCCCCCGTAAGCAAGGCAATTCAGGAATTCGAAGAAGGGCAGATGGTTCATATCGACATAGACCCGAGCATTCAGAAAGGCATGCCTAATCCGAAGTTCCAGGGTTCTACCGGAAAGGTTATCGGACAGCGCGGCCGTTCATATATGATGGAAGTTCGCAGCGGAAATGCGAAGAAGGTAGTTATTTCTCTCCCTCATCACCTGAAACCGCAGAAATATTAATTCCCATTCCAGGCAGTTAGGTTGTAAAACCTAACCCCTTTTATGAGTTTACAGTAGGCAGGCTTTTACCGTAAGCTCGGGCTTCAGCCTTTGATTTTCGATAGCTTGCGAGAGTTGCGGCCTGCAATTAAGTGTGAAATACTTAATGTCCCTTAAAAACCTGCTAAAAAAGGCAAGAGGGCGATTTGAATAAACTGCTTTTAAAAATGGGCATCTTATCTCGATATGGGAATATCTATAATTATATATCGTTTGTCAGACATATACCTGAACCATATCAAGATAACATTATTCAGAACAACTTCAAATTACCAAATACGGTCGAATTTCGTGCATAATACAATCTGGATGAGGCTTGATCCGATGCTGCAAAGGATATGCAGTACAAAGGCTGATTCATATTTCCGGATATTGACAGGCAGAAGTTTACTTGCAGCCAAGGAATTATTAGAGAATTGAAGAGTAATCAAAATAGATTACTCTGCAGGGAATGGCAACTACCTACAGTTTTTAAGTCAAAAAGAGTGTATTCCAATGATAGTTAAGGAAGTCATCAGTGAAGAATTATTGACGTTGGCCGAAGTCAAAGAGATACTTTCCAGGATCGCTGAAGAGCGTAGAGAGCAGGGGCTTGAAGTAGAATACGGGTTCCGAAAAGCCCTGCGTCATGCTGACCAGTTCTCAAAAATCAGCGGGGAAAAGTCAAGAGAACTGATTAACAGGCTATTAGAACTCGAAAAAATGAAGCCTGTAATCGCAGTCAGGATCGCAGACATTCTGCCTCAGTCCAGAGACGAAATCAGGTCAATTTATGCGAAAGAAAAGTATACCCTGAGCAACGAGGAACTGGACCAGATTCTGGATTATGTGCTGGAGACTATGGAATAAGCTATATAGCAGTTTTCATCTTGTTATTTATAAAGGGAAGTATCCGAAACTTAGAGTACTTTAAAGTATAAGGGAGTGCCCTGATCCGAATTCAAACACAGAGGACTCTTTGGATTACGGAATGTATCGAGTCCGGGAATACCGGTTACAGGGCAGTATAAAGTATTACGGAAAGAAGTATTACAGAAAGCTGGAAATTTGTGAATAGTTGACAGATCCGGATAATTGGGCAGGTCCTGAACCGGATATAAATAAGCTGGGCATATCCAGGTCTGGCATATCCTGAACACAGATGTCCATATGGGGTTTCATATTTATCGAGAGGATGGGTGCTGATGAAAGTAGAGAAGTCGCAATCAGAGAGATCGTACGCTGGCAGATCATCTGCTGAAAAACCTTCTTATGGCGGCAGGCGTCCGACAGGCAAACCGCAGTCAGATAGACAATCAGAAAGAGCTCCGCGCTCATCCGGAAAATCCATGGAAAATTCTCAGGACAGAGAGGAATATGTATGGGTTCTCGACTATCTCCCATATGGGAAGTCCGTCGACGGCACTTCTGCATTCCAGAAAAAACCTCTTGTCCAGGCTGTGGGAGACAAAAAGTTTACCCTTATGGAGCTTGTCCCCAAAAGTGGTGTGATTCCTGATATCCAGTCAAGAGTTTACATCGGGCAGGGAGACAGGACAGAAGTAGATCATGTAAAGCAGAGAATCGGCTATACGGACCTTACTACAGGGGCCAATCTTGAACTGCCTTTTATTCTTGAAGCCTGTGTGAGGCATCAGGAAGAACGCTTCGTAAAGTTCTTTAACGACGCCCATTCTATCACTACGCGCCTGCATATGCTTGAACTCCTGCCCGGAATAGGAAAAAAACTTATGTGGTCCATAATCGATGAGCGCAAAAAAGGTGACTTTAAGAGTTTCCAGGATATTCGCGAGAGAATTCCAAGCCTGCACGATCCGGCTAAAGTCCTTGCCCATAGGATCGAAGGAGAACTCAAGGATGATTTCATAAAGTACAGGCTTTTTACTGCTCCCCCGCGCCGCCAGAAGCCCGAGTGAACAGGGAACTCTTCCTGTTCTATTTTTTAGATATTATTCTGGCTGTTAAGTTTCTACAGATCCGGCATTTGATTGGTTCACATTGATAGGTTCAAAATTTGATTATTACTTTAATTCACAACAATTTGATTCACTTCGTACCAAGGTATTCGTTTTATTCAGGAGGTTTTCAGCTCTGGTTCGTTCTCTTCTTAATAAATATAACGTAAAAGGAGGCAGTTTTGATCAGCACTTTCTGGTCGATGCAGGCTATCTGGACAGAATTGTGACAGCTGCTGAGCTGGGGCCTGATGATATTGTTCTTGAGATAGGCGCAGGCGTCGGAAACCTTACTGAAAGGCTCGCAAGGAAGGCAAAAAAAGTAATTGCAATTGAACTTGACCCTGCCCTTGTTAATATCCTGCATGACCGTTTCGATAATGTCGGGAACATTGAGATCGTCGCCGGCGATGCTCTGAAAGTCGATTTCCCGGAGTTTGACAAGGTAGTTTCGAACCTTCCCTATTCCATCTCTTCGGAGATAACTTTCAAGCTCTTCAGGCATAAATTCAAACTCGGCATCCTCATGTACCAGTACGAGTTTGCGTTACGCATGGTCTCCCTGCCCAACTGCAAGGATTACTCGCGTCTTACTGTCAATACCTGCTATTTTGCCGATGCCTCTATTTTAATGAAAGTCCCAAAAGGGGCTTTCCAGCCGGAACCTGAAGTTGATTCGGCAGTGGTCAGACTTGTCCCCCGCCCGGTACCTTTCCAAGTCAAAGACGAAGCTTTCTTTATGGATTTTGTGACCTCAGTCTTCAGCCAGCGCCGAAAAAAGCTGAGAAATGCCATCATGAACATGAATCATGTGCTCAAAATTCCCGGAATTAAAGAAGTGGTTGCCCGGCTCCCTGAGGATTTAATGAGCAAGCGGGCTGAAAATCTTACTCCATGCGAGCTTGCAGAGGTTGCAAATCTGATAATTGACTTAAAGAATCTGGTTATCTTAAAAGAAGATAACTCCGAATCCCTAACCCGATAAATTATGGTCGAAATAGAATACGGAAAAGCCCGGGTCAAGCTAGGGGACGCAGACCATGTCTATGAGCCTGCAGAAGACTCTTTTTTACTCGCCGACGCAGCCCTTAAAGAAGCAGGGCCAGGCATGCGTATCCTTGAAGTCGGGACAGGTGCGGGCTTCATATCTGCCGTACTCCTTGCAAACCTGAAAGACATCCGTCTGGTCGCCACAGAAATTAATCCCCATGCCGCCCGCTGTGCGAAAGCAAACGGTGTGGAGGTAATCCGTACCGACCTTTTCAGAGGAGTCAGATCAGGAAGCCCGGAAACCCACTTTGATCTTATTCTGTTTAACCCGCCCTATCTACCCACTTCCGGGGAAGAAAAAGTTCCGGGCTGGCTGAACTATGCTTTTGACGGCGGAACCAGTGGGAGAGAGACCCTGGACCGATTTTTAGATGAGGTAAGGAACTATCTCAAGCCAGGAGGAATGATTCTTGTGCTTATCTCATCAATTACCGGGCTGGATGCTGTTAAGGAGAAAATGAAAGGTCTTGGGTTCGAGATCGATATTATCGTAAGGAAAAAAGTTTCTTTTGAGGAGTTGATGGTTGTCAGGGGGAAACTCCTGTGAACCTCCGGAAAACTACCCTTAACACTGCTATTTTTATTAAGTTCAAAGTATCCTCTTTAAATTTGATGGGTTTTCAATCACAGGAAAATATAATAGTTGCTCCATTCAGACGCAATGTCAAAATCTCGTGATGAACGTAAAATCAAAAATCACTATCTTTTAAAAAAGATCACAATTCTTTGAACGTGAACTATTGATTGATGCCAGAAGATCTCGAAAATGGAATTTTATTGAAGACTGAATTCTTCCTGGAAATTCACGATTTCAATCAAAAAATGCAAAAATAACTAGATTTTGACATTGTGTCTGGTATTAATAGCAGGACGCATGCTTCAAGGGGTTATATGAATGGTGAGATTCCTAAATGACTTTTATTATAAAGACTCCTATTTATGCTGTTTTGAGATTGTTTTTTTGCATTGGCAATAATTACATTGAAAAAATTTTATTAAATTAAAAACTAATAATCGTTTCCAAAACATTTTTGAAATAAAATATTTTTTAATAGTATGAAATCTCTTCTAAATTTCCGGTTTTGCAGATGAAGTATAGCGACAAAAGAGAAATATTTAAATAAAAGTAAGTCTCCAGTCTATTGCTGGTACTAAAGGTACTGTAGGACACCACAGGAGAATATTTAAATATAATTGAGTCACCAGCGAATTACCGGCAATACAAATAATATCTAACAATACAAATATATTTAAATTTAGTTAGGTTACCGGTGCATTGTCAGTTTACTGCTCGGAATTACGTGGATTTTAAAATATCTAGAATTACTTCGGATCTTAAAAAGCCTATTACTACTGTTTTTAAGTGTGTTTTTTATATAATAATAAAAATATAAACAAGTTTTATAACTCCAAATATAATTATCATACTTAATAATCATTTGTAATATGCAAATTATTAAATATAATTAAGTCACCAGTGCATTACCGGTAATATAAGCTATTTGCTGGACTACGAAGAAACCCTTAAATATAAATAAGTCCCCAGTTTATTGCCGGTTGTACAAGTGATATCCAATAAAAAAAGGAATTACGGCTCTTTTCTTATTGTGTGGATCAAACAAAATTAACAAAGAGCCGAAATCTCTTCTTGGTAATTAATTTTTAAGGAGGATCTAACCCATTGAATCAAACACAAGATAGTGACCAAGTAGTAGATGGCAAATTGACCGCAAAAATGAAGCGTACGCTGAACCTGACATCTCTTCTGGCGAAAGCTGTTTTTATACTATTAATCATGGCCGTTGCTTTTCCGGCCATAGCGATGGCGGACCAGCCGGCGGACCCTACGGGAACTAATACGGATTATTCCAGCTATGTCACGTCGAGCACGCCGGGAGCCGCGCCTTCTTTAGCGGACGTAGCCAGCGCTACAGGGCATAACACCGTGGCCATAAATATTATGTGGACATTGTTCGCGGGTTTCCTGGTCATGTTCATGCAGGCCGGGTTCGCGATGGTCGAGACGGGGTTCGTCCGCGTGAAGAATGTTGCACATACGATGGCCATGAACTTACTTGTGTATCCGCTGGGCATGCTGGGATTCTTCGTCACAGGCTTTGCCATCATGTTCGGAGGCATCGGCCCGCTTGCCACCCTGGGAGGCTATACAGGGCTTAACAATGAGTTCTCGATCAGCCTTCTGGGGCATCAGTTCGGCCTCTTTGGCATGACCGGGTTCGGGCTGATCGGCACGTACGATGTGGGTGTATTCACATTATTCTTATTTCAGATGGTCTTCATGGATACGACCGCGACGATCCCGACCGGAGCATTGGCCGAGCGCTGGAAATTCTTATCTTTCTGTATCATGGGGTTTATGATCGGTGCCGTCATATATCCGATCTTCGGTAACTGGGTCTGGGGCGGAGGTTGGCTAGCTCAACTTGGCGTTAATTTCGGTCTGGGACACGGTCACGTGGACTTCGCGGGCTCGTCGGTGGTGCACATGACCGGAGGAATGATCGGCCTGGTAGGCGCATGGCTGATCGGGCCGCGCATAGGCAAGTATAACAAAGACGGTTCAGTCAATGCCATACCAGGTCACAGTATTCCGATGGCCATAATCGGAACATTCATTCTGGCTTTTGGCTGGTTCGGTTTCAACGCGGGCTCGACCATGGCAGGCGGCGATCTGAGAATAGCCATCGTAGCCACAAATACAATGCTGGCTTCGGCGACCGGTGCTGTCATGTCCGTGGCATGGATGTGGAGCGTTCGCTCGAAAAAGCCGGACCCAGGCATGGCATGTAACGGCATGCTAGCAGGGCTTGTCGCTATTACCGCACCCTGTGCGTTCGTCAACCAGATCAGCGCCTCGATCATCGGCCTTGTTTCGGGAATTCTCGTCGTCGAAGCGGTCTTCTTCGTCGAGAGGAAGCTAAAGATCGACGACCCGGTCGGTGCTGTCTCCGTACACCTGGTCAACGGCGCATGGGGCTGTCTCGCCCTGGGATTGTTCGCGGACGGCAGCTATGGTTTCGGCTGGAATGGCGTGCCTGGAGCAGTGACCGGTTTGTTCTACGGCCAGCCTTTGCAATTTGCAGCACAGTTCATCGGTGTAGCTACCAACTTTATCGCGGTTGGTGGACTGGCATTTATCACCTATAAGCTGATCAACTTGATCACGCCGATGCGTGTGAGCCCCGAGGTCGAAATCGGGGGGCTCGACGTGCCCGAGATGGGTTGCCCGGGCTATGTGGGGGATATCCCCGAGACTGGAATGCATAAAAGCCTGGAGCCGGTTTACATGCATGAGCCGGTAGCGGTCGAGGCAAAATAAGAGGGAGCAACATGAAGAAAATAGAAGCAATCGTCAGGCCCACAAAGCTTGAAGAAGTGAAGAGATCGCTTGAAGATGTCGGCTTCAATAGCCTCACCATCACTGACGTAAAAGGCCGTGGCCAGCAAAAAGGCATTATCCAGCAATGGAGGGGGCAGGAGTACCGGGTTGATCTCTTGCAGAAGGTAAAGATCGAGCTGACTGTAAACGATGAAGACGTGGATAAGGTCATCGATACCATCGTTAGCTCCGCCCGGACTGAAAACATCGGAGATGGTAAGATATTTGTCTTACCTGTTGAAATGGCCGTAAGGATAAGGACCGGTGAAAGAGACGGAAAGGCCATTTAAGGCCTTTCTTATAGAAGTTCCGGGGTAAACAGATTCTCGGTAGTGTCCGTTAGTTATCGAGTATCATATGTATAGAAATCTCTATACAATTTTCCCAAAAATGGGAGGTATACTCGTTTTTCAGATTTTATCAATGACTCACGGACACAACCAAATTCTGTTGTTTATACTCATATCCATCTGTATTCAGTTCAGGAATTTGTAACTCAGTTCCAAAATCTAGTGTATCGATTCCAAAATACATCAATTATTAGTGGGAAATCCGTTGATCGATAGATAGATTCAAAATTTCAGGTTTGTGAACATACTTTGGAATCAATGCACTAGTATAATAAACCCGATTTTGTTCTTCCGGGTGAATGGTAGTTCATTTTCTCAAGGTGCGCAGATTGAAAAAACTAAATGTCGATATAGAAGAGTTCAAAAGGCTCCATGCTGAAGGCATGACCAACAAGGAAATTGCAAATGTTCTTGGTTTGTCTCAAGACATTGCACGCAAAATACGCTGTAATTTAGGGCTGCCATCACTTGCGAAAGGCCGAAGACCTGTAGTAGCCGAAGTTATAGATAATGATGAACTCAAAAAGCTCTACGCGAAAGGTCTTAGCGACAAGGAGATTGGCTCCGTCTTTGGCGTAAATGAGAAGACAGTTTTCAAAAACCGCCAAATTTTAGGTTTATGCAGGTGGAAAAAGTGGAATAACACAGCCTCTAACATAGAAAAGTTCAAACAGCTTCATTCAGAAGGCTTGAATGATAAAAAGATCGCAAATGCTCTCAATATATGCCGTGACACGGCACGTAAAATACGCAATGATCTAGGGTTGCCTCCACAGGTATTAGGTCGGAAACACGTTGACATAGAGGAATTAAAAAGTCTTTTTGCCGAAGGGCACACAGATGAAGAAATTGGCGCCGTTTTCGGTGTTAGTGCTTATACAGTGTATGAAAGACGTCGCGATTTAGGTTTATACCGGCGCAAGCAGCAGATCAGGTTCTACAACATAAATATGGATGAATTCAAAAGGCTGTATTCCGAAGGCATGAGTGATAAAAATATCAGCAAAGCACTTGGTGTATATCTTGAGATGGTCAAAGAAACACGTCACCAGCTAGGGCTTGCTCCAAATCATGGCCGGTTACACGAGAAGAAGCGAGAACTATATGACGCCGGAATGTCTGATGGACAAATTGCGAGAATAATTATAGCGAGCAAACAAAGCGTTGCTACATGGCGTCGAAACCACGAGCTTCCCGCGAATGATCCGGATGACGCGATTACTGATGCGCTCGATGCCGAGTTGTCAAAACCCGAAGAAGAGCCTATTCAGAGAGACTCGGAATCGCTTTTTAGTGATACCGAATTTTTGGAAAGCCTTGTGGGAAAGGCTATAAAGAAGAAAACCGTTGCTTCAGGATACACATTGAAAAAAACAAATGTCGATGAACTCAAAAAACTCTTTGCTGAAGGTCTTAGCGATGCTGAGATCGGCAAACTCTTTGGTGTTTGTGATAGAACAATTTCTAACCGCCGTCGACTTCTAGGGCTATTCAGGCAGAAGCCTAGACTGATCAAGCGGAATGACATTGATATTGATGAGTTAAAACGGCTCTACTGCGCGGGCATGAGTGATGTCGAGATTGGTAAAGCTATCGACATTTCTCAATCGGTTGTCTTCAGAATACGCCACCATCTGGGGCTTGCGTCGAATCGTGTAAGACGACACTGGGAGATACGTGAGCTATATGACCTGGGGCTGTCAGATCGTAAAATTGCGGAAATACTCAAAGTGAGACGAAAAAACGTCACTACATGGCGTCAAAGTCACGAATTGCCGCAAATGACCCTGATGATGTGATTACAGATGCTCTCGATGCCAAGTTGTCAAAACCAGAAGAAGAGTCTATTCAGAGAGACTTGGAATCGCTTTTTTGTGATACCGGATTTCTTGAGAAATGATGCTCTTTAATAGACAAATAGGATATTGTAGCAGTAGATAGCGTATGGATGTTATATTACACTCATGAATTAATTATATTTTTAAAAACAAGTTATAGTTTCAAACGTAAATATTTGAGACTTTCCATTATTTCAGTCGAATACCCTGCAGCTTGTTGCGGGAGGGAAACTTTCCCGAGAACCGTTAATGATACTATGATTTCTTTTGTAACCTAAATTGATAGAAGCATACATTTGTAATGTATAAATGGGTTTCATGTTTCGGTTTTCTTCATTCAATTCAAATTTCTTTCTTGTGCTTATTGATTTTTGACATTACTCATTTTACCTAAAT
>NZ_JAVKPK010000047.1:0-29661 GCF_031461075.1 Methanosarcina baikalica
TAAAATTTTGAAGTTTTCTTATCACTTCATCATTTTGCTTAAACACGATATCCTGACCTTCTGTATAAATGGAGGGATTGCCTTCGATGAAATATAATGAATGTGCAAGTGGGGAAGAATAAGGGCCTTTTAAATACCACTTAAATCCATAACCAAGTGAAAGCCCCGTGAATGATTGAAGTAGATAAATTATTTTTTGATACTTAAGTCGATTGTCAAACTCAGACATATTTGGTTTTCCAACTTTTAATACCTCAAAAACCCTACACAGTGCTCTCTCTGCAGACATCTATCTTCCCCTATTATATTATATTTTATATACGTGTACGTTTTTGTGTACTTGTATATACATCTATTGTTTTAATTCGGTTTAATCCTAAACGAAATTACTATCGGTAGCTGATTTAAATACAAAATTAAGGATAAAATGTAAGTATAAAATCGTTTCTAGATAATTTAATTAATCTCTTGTAAATCTAACTTTACTAGATTTTTATACATTTCTACTAATATATAACTTTCTAACTTATTTTGAAAATTTGCGTGATTGTTTTTATATATTTTATTTTTTATTTATACTATCTAATATTGTTTATTAATTTCTTCCAGTTGAATATAAGTGAGAACTTCGCGGAGTGAAAGTAATGGTTCATCTTATATCTTTGTATCTTTTGGGCGAATTTAACATTTTTAATATATTTTTATGTCAATCATTCTAATTGAAACTCTACAAAATCCGAAAAACCCCCTCAGCCTTACACTTGCACCATAGGTTTCATGGTATAACCTATGGATATTCTAAAAGTTTCAGATTTCTGAAAAATTACAAAATACTTTTCATGCGTCTTCGGTTAAGTGAGGAATCATTACAAATTGGATTCATTCCCATAACATATGTTCAAAATTTAGATAGACTTTGAACTGGAACAGGGTATCGATTTTAGGTAAACAGGCTAAAATTTGAGGCCAATTTCTGATGTAAAATCGATAGCCTTCAGGCAAGAAAATTCCTTAACCAATGACCAATGAAATTCCCCTGGGTTACTTACCCCCAATATTAACAGATTTTTATTTTCTCTCGATTATAACATACGATTTTTTCCATCTTCCGTATTTTTTGTCAAAATAAATGGTTTTATGATTCATTTTCTCCCAATATTTTATTTGGAAATAACTAAGCCAAATATAGATAAGTAAACCCACATTGAGCGAAAGTATTGCTTGCCAAGCTAGTTCTTTACCAACAATGATACGAAGGAAAAAATAAAACAAAAATATAATTATGAATACAATACCTATTTTCTCATTTGAATAGTCAATGACTGGTTGCTTTACCAGGTCATCATATTTTTGCATTTGAGTTTCCCAGCAAAATGCAAAGTAAATTAGGGCAATGAAAAATCCAGCAAGTAAAAAGATCAGGTTTATGCCTATCTGACGAAGTATCAGGAGATACATAAACGTAATAAAAATAGCAGGCAGGAGAATTCGAGTACTTTCTTTTCCAAGCCATCCCAGATTTTTCATATATCCACCTTTTTCAAGGCTAATGTGCCGTTTAGCTTCATTTGCTTTGGCGTTAAGACACACCAGCCCATCAGTTTTCATATATTTTTGTAATTATTCAGGTATTGTCGGCGCTCCGGCAGTGTACCGAAAGTTCTGTAAAATATGATTGACTCTGTATCCTTTTCTTTTCACCACAACAAAACAGGATGCAGAGTCAATGGTTAATTTATTCTCACTCATAAAAGATTATCTTGTCGATCAGGAAGATGGAATTCGCCAGTTAATTACTTGGTTTTTAAACCTTGCAATGGGAATGAATACAATTTATCATGATTCCTCACTTAACCGAAGACGCATGAGGGGAATTTCAATCCTAAGCTATCTCAATAGATAAGAGAAAGTGGTTGTCCGCTTTCCCTCTCCCGACGAACGGAGCGTAAAAGTTTCCCTTTACTCCGCTGGTACATTTCTACCTTTTTAGGTGTCAGCCAAGAAAATTGCTCAAAGCAATTGTTTGGGGTTAGTTTCCCCCACATCCAATATTTTTGCGCCTTTTGGAACCTCGAATTTAAATTCAGAATCTGGGATTCCTGTGTTAACTTTAAGGTCTCGAATCTCTAATTTCATTGTCAGATTCCCAGTGCCATTATAAATTTCAGACTTAAGAGGCATCCATGTTTCCTGATCTACCCATATTTTTGTCTTATATGTCAACTTGTTATCTCCATCTGTTTCTTTTGGAGTTGTTTCCAGCAGATAAGTGGTTCTTCCATCTATATTTTCCACCCCAAGTAGTGTTATGTTTGTATCATTCAGAAATTCTTCAATAATATTGACATAATCATTTCTCGTAGATTCGGGGACTTTGGAAAGCGTTATTTTTGTGACCATATTTGTATCTGGGATATAAATCCACAGGAATTTCCCATCTGAAACACTGACTGTTTGATTTTGTTCACCGATTTTTGTTGAAATACTTTTAAACATATTAGGCTTTTTAAACATAGTTTTATATTCAATTTCCTCAGTTTTTTCTCCGATATAGGAGGTCGTGTGCATTGTATGTGAAAAATCTTGAGTGCTGTTTTCTTTATCTAGTATATGGGATGTAATTTCTTCTGCACTTAGGTTTTTTTCCGTGCAACCTGAAGCATAAAGGATTACAACTATGAAAGTTAGCACAAATATTGATCTAAATTTTTTCGTTGTTATCATATTACTCATCCCTCAACAGGTAATTTTTTCTTTAAATATATTGTAAAAATCATAAGCCTGGAAACATTAGCAATTATTGAAGTATCTTTTAAAATTGAGTTTAAAGCATTATCCATAAACCAAGTAATATAAGCATAAATCCACTGATTTTTTTCAAGTATATTTTATATGAACGAATTTGTTTAGATAGAGTATAGCCTCCTATCAAGCCAATTCCAATAAAAGGTGTCAATACTCCAGCACTGAAAGAAAGCAACAGGATTAGATTATTTACCGTTCCACTCGTGATCGTTTTATTGAGCAACACAAGGAGCATTGGAGTAGTACAAGGAACTTTTACAAACGAAAATAATATCCCAAGGAAAAAAATTCCACCAAAAGTACTCGCATATCTCCTAACAGAGTTTCGGAAATAGTTCTCCAGAGCAACAGGTGATTTTAAGATTTCCAGAAGGTTTAATCCAATAAGAATTATAATTATGCCTGTAATGTAAGAAAAACTTTCTAAACTAGGAATTGATTTTCTAAAAGAGAGCAAACATAGACCTAAAACTATATAAGAACTCACCAGTCCTAGTCCAAATACCATTGCACGTAACATACCATTTTTTGTGCTACTGCTAGTTCCTGCAGTGAAGCTTAACAGAAACCCCAGTATAGCCATTAGACACGGTGATAAACCTGCAAGAAAACCAAGTGAATAGGCAAATGGCAAATTCAGGTTTATATTTATATACCCATTGTTTTGTTCGCCTCTCTTTATATTTTCTGTAGTGTGATTGATAGCTTTTTTTTCATTCGCTAGATATTCGTTAATTGATACCCTTAGCCTTTCTTCAGTAATCTTTTTTTTGGGAATTTTTGTTTCGTTATTTATCACAATAGCTGGAACTTCAACAAAACCATATTTGTTCCATTGGTTGAAACCATCAGCAGTACTGGTTTCAATTTTTGATATAACAACACTGCTATTATTATATTGAGTTTCTATTCGATCAACAATTGGATCGGTTACTTCACAATCAGGGCAACCTTTTTGATGAAAATATTGGATTGTGACTGGATTTGCATAGGCATTCGGTATAAAAATAAAACAAATAACTGTTAGTAAGCTCATAATATGTAAAGTCTTTCTCATGAGAATCACTATTATGGACACAATGCATTGCATAATTCCAATACACTTTCTGCAGTAAATTTAGTATTTTCATAATTTTTCCTGTTATCGATTTTCGTCTTAACATTAATTTTTGTACTTTTATGCAGAAGTCAACTATAAGATGTATTATAGAGACCAAAAATCGATATCATTTAATTTTCACCAAGTTCCCCAAGTATCAATTATTTTTAACATATTTCAAGAACGTTATCAGGAAAATTATTGATTTTCTAAAAAATACTGCGTAATGTGAGTTCTAATAAATATTCCTTTCAGTAATTTATTTAATAAATATTTTCTCAGTGTAGAAGATTACAATGAAAAAAAAAATGTTTTTTATTGTAATCTTCTAAATGTTAGCAATAACCTAAAAGTACACATGAAGTATAATCATCCATACCACATCCCCATTGGCCTACTCCATAGCACACTGCACTTGCAACTACTACACATGCAAGTCCACCAATGCCGGATGCTAATCCTGCTGCTAAGCATAGACCGTACATACCAACACCACAGCCAATAGCACATGCCCAATCCCATAAAGCCATGCATCCACTGCACGTTACACTTGAAGTTGTTGCTTTAATTACATTACCAAGGGGACTCGTGGAAGCTATAGTAAATGCGGAATTTATTCTATCTTTAGCTCCAACACCAAGTACGCTATCTGTAGTAACAGTTTCAGTTTCGATATTATTTCCTTTTACAGTTAATGCGTCAACGGATGTCGGGAATAGATCCTCATCTCTATGGGTAATTATTGCTTGAACTTTGATAATTTTATTATCTTTTATCCCAGCAAGAATCCCAACCTGAGAATTATCTGTGCTTGTAAATGGTATTATTAGTTCTTTTATTACTCCTGGCAAAAGGCTATCATTTGCTAAAGTTACATTCATCCCTGTTGTATCTTTTGTATTTAGCTTATATCCTCTTGATGTCAATTCTTTTGTTAGTTTCTCTACCCTCGCATCTTTTGAAACAACTGGCAAATAATTATTAATTTCATTAGAATCCAACTTCGCAATCGTTGTAATGTATTTCAGACCATTAGAGCAGTTTGGACAATTTACAGATATCTGCGTTTTTGTTCCAGCTGGACATGCTAACACAGGCGTTACTAGTATCATACCTATAACGAGTATTATCATAGAAAGCCCGCTAATTTTTAGAGTTTTGCTACTTAATTTCAATTATTTCACCTCTAAAATTTTGTTAAAGAGGCAAGAAACAAACTTTAAAGTAGGTCTAAAGTCATCTATTTCTTGCCTTTGGCTTATGGAGTTCAATGTGTATTGCAAACTCAATTTGAACTCCATAAACTACTTCCATTTGATGATTTATAAATCCATGTTGAGAAATTTTTAAATTCACTACTTTTCACAGTCTTTCAGAATTAGTTTCAATCGTATAGGTAAAGAAGTAAATTTTCATATGATATAAAACTTAAAAAACTTGACTAAGTTTTAAAAAACATATTCAGAAAACTATAATGGTGTTTGAAATAAGCAATAACATTACAAATTATTTATTTATTTAGAAAATACTCCCTTGAATTTAAAGAGGCTACTGTTTTAAGTTTATAATTATTACTAATCTTCGATTGTTAGAGAATTTGCATAGAAGATATTTATACTATCACGAATGCTATTTATTTAACTTTTAAAATAAATAAATGGTGTTCCTATTATAGTTAGTTTATTTTATGGTGTTGTTAACCAAACATAGTTAGCTCTTTATTTCTGAATTTCATTAATAGAAGAACAGAATACTTTAGCATTTCAAGACTCTTAGGAATAATAAACATATAACTTCAAATTTTAAGTTCGGGAATTGCTCTATAGTTTCACTTCCCCAAATAATCATTCATGGTAACAAAAATCCTTGACATTATATTTGAATCATTCCTTAGTATAACACTTTGTCTTTCTTCTCAACCTTGCCAGAAAGTGCCTCAATATGCTGTTATATCCTTCAACAGTATACGTTTCTGCTTTTGATTGAGTGTGAATCTTTTCTGGAAGAAACTCTGCATATGCCTTCCAATGATCAGTCATCACTTTTTCAATCTCTTTTTTCTCTAATTTTTCCCAGAGTTGTTTCCCAGTTTCCGTTCCTCTACTACCAAAAGAGCAGTTGATGAACTTTTTCCCAACTCTATCAACAGCAATCCAGATCCAGCAATATTTTTTTTGTTACCGATGTAAGTATGCATTTCATCCATTTCAACAATAGATATCTCATTTTCGCTTTTTAGTTCCTCTAACTCCTGACCAAACTTCTTTATCCATTTTTGGACAGAAACATGACTTACCCCTAAAAACCGTCCTATTGAGCGAAATCCTAATCTTTCAAGATAGAGTTGCAAAGCCTGTCTTTTAACAGAAGCAGAGCTAGCAGTTGATTTTATCTCTACTGAATAGTTATATCCACAATCATGGCATTTATAGCGTTGACGGCCATCAACTAGACCGTTCTTTTTGTGAGTGGCACTTCTTACATCTTGGGCAGTCCATGCCGAAATATAGTGTCTCATAATAGATAACTATTGTTAAGTACCAATGCCTATTTTATATATTAAACTTGGTATATATGGTTCCGTTGCAAAAAATTCAGCATGCTACCTGTCTAAAATATGCTTACATTAAAATGTTCCATTGGAAACATACCAAAGTAACTTTTGAGGGAAATTAAAGGTTTAAGTTCAAAAATGAGATTTTCTACTCAAAACACTATTCGTATGAAAATCAATCTCATTTATGATACTGAACTTATATATCCGATAAGATTTTACCTTTCCTTCGGGTGGAAATCAGTTAATTCATGTAAGTGCCCCAATTTCAGAAATTTCCTTCATTTTTGACCAAGTTTTGTTAACTCAATTGAAAATATCGATATCGGCTAACACTTGCTATGTGTTTTTGTTTAATGTCATTCCAAAGACTATGTAATGGTTTTAAAAAACCGTGATCAGAAGGCTTAATATTTTGAAGAGCTGTATTTTCCCTTCGATAACCCCGTTATCAAATGCAAAAAAAGGTATTAGGACTTACGCACTTGAAGTACCAAATCAACTGCAGTAGGCTTACAACTTCCTGAAATTCAAATTCTAAATCTGATGGCTACTGTGCTTGATTTTGAATCTGAAGTGCGTAAGTCCTAGGTATAAGAAACAGATAGGCAATGGGAATTTACAGAACTTTTGTTACGCTGCCTATCAACATGCAGATGAAGCTGACATTGTGAAGGGAATTTGCATGCAAGTTTGGCCCATCAAGTTTGAAAGTAAAATTTCTGCAGAAAACATGGATAAATTTATGAATGATATAAAATCCGGTAAGGGCAAACCAAAATTTCTTCCTGTTTCAGAAATTCCTGCAATTCGGTCTCTTGCAAAACAGTCTTATTATCAAAAAAAAGCAATGGAGTTATTCAATGGGGTGCATGATTTTTTGATTGATATATACAAGCTTTATTTTAAAGAGTGGGAGTACCAGGAATACAATCCAAAATATGGGACAGGTCTCGAAAAAGTTGAACATTATAAGATTTAATTCTCACTGATAAAATAAAGTGGAAACCAGAATATTCCGGTTTCATTTTTCTTTTAAATATTCGTCAATTGCCTTTGCTGCTTTTTTACCTGCACCCATTGCACTGATCACGGTTGCTGCACCTGTAACCACATCTCCTCCAGCAAAGACTCCGCACTTGGATGTTGCCCCGGTTTCCTCGTCTGCAACTACAGTGCCCCTGTTGTTCTGCTCAAGACCTTCCGAACCTTTGAAAATAATCGGGTTCGGAGAAGTGCCGATTGCAATAACCACAACATCTGCAGGGATTGTAAATTCCGAGCCATCTACAGGGACAGGGCTTCTTCGACCGGATTTGTCGGGCTCGCCAAGTTCCATTTTGACGCATTCGACGGCTGTAACATTGAACTTCTCGTCGCCGAGGATGCGGACAGGGTTTGTAAGGAGCCTGAAAATTATGCCTTCTTCTTTAGCGTGCTCGATTTCTTCCCTGCGGGCTGGCATTTCGTCTTCCCCGCGGCGGTAGACTATATTAACCTCTTTGGCACCCAGGCGGAGAGCAGAGCGGGCAGAGTCCATTGCTACGTTTCCGCCTCCAACCACGACAACGTGATTCCCGCGCCTGACTCTGGTTTCATAGAGAGGGTCATAAGCTTTCATGAGATTTACGCGGGTCAGGAACTCGTTTGCGGAATATACGCCGTTGAAGTTTTCTCCCGGGATTCCCATAAAGCTTGGGAGGCCTGCGCCCGTGCCCAGGAAAACAGCGTCGAACTCATCACAGAGCTCGTCTAAGGTTTTGATTCTGCCGATTATATAGTTGGGCCTGAACTCGACCCCGAGCTGCTTAATATATTCGACTTCCTGCCGCACAATTTCTTTTGGCAGCCTGAACTCGGGGATGCCGTAACTCAGCACCCCGCCTGCTTTATGCAGGGACTCAAAAATTGTCACTTTATGGCCTAGCTTTGCGAGGTCTGCTGCGGCAGTAAGACCTGCAGGCCCTGAGCCTACAACAGCTACTGTCTTTCCCGTGGGCTCTGGGATTTCAGGAACCTTTACGCCTTTCTGGTGCTCATAATCGGCACAGAAACGTTCGAGCCTGCCGATAGCCACAGGCTGTCCTTTCTTTCCGAGTACGCAGAGAGCTTCGCACTGAGTTTCCTGAGGGCAGACGCGGCCGCAGATCGCAGGAAGGGCATTTGTGCCTTTAATCTTCTCGATCGCTCCTGCAAAATCTCCCTCGCAGACCAGCTTGATAAAACCCGGAATATCCACATTCACAGGGCAGCCTTCGACACACTTAGGGTCTTTGCAGGAGAGACAGCGGGAGGCCTCGGCAAGAGCGTCTTCTTTCCTGTAGCCGAGAGTTACTTCGTTAAAATTCATTCTGCGAACGTCAGCAGGCTGTTCGGGCATGGGGGTTCTTTCTTTCTTTGCTTTTCCGGTTTTTTCATCGTGTAATTCTTGCATTTTTCATCCCCTCCTTTCAGTGCAGTCCGCATCTGCATTCTTCTTCATACTTTTCCACGGCTTTTGTCTCTTCGCCGCGGTAAATTGCAAGCCTGTTCATGAGTTCTATAAAGTCAACCTTCCGTGCGTCAAATTCAGGCCCGTCAACGCAGGTAAATTTCGTTTTTCCGTCAACTGTAACCCTGCAGCCCCCGCACATGCCGGTCCCGTCCACCATAATGGAATTAAGACTGACCAGGATTTCAACATCATAGGGGGAAGCTACTCCAGCCCCGACCTTCATCATGATTGGTGGTCCGATTATTACAACCCTTGAAACCTTTTCGCCGCTGTCCAGAATCCTTTTCATGATATCGGTCACAAATCCGTGATGTCCTTTTGACCCGTCATCGGTTGCGATATACAGTTCGGTACTGGCTTTTCCCATTTCGTCTTCAAGGATCAGAAGATCTTTGTTTCGGGCTCCTATAATGGAAATTACCCGGTTGCCTTCTTTAGTATAAGCTTTTGCCTGGGGGTAAATAGGGGCAACTCCTACTCCTCCTCCTACAAGAATAACGGTGCCGAGTTTCCTGATATCGGCAGGAGTCCCAAGCGGTCCGACAAAATCTTCCAGAGATTCCCCTGCGGAAAGCTTTGCAAGCTGTTTTGTAGTCTTGCCCATCTCCTGGAATACCACGGTTACCGTGCCTGTCTCTTTTTCAAAATCGGTAATTGTGAGGGGAATCCTCTCCCCCCTTTCATCAATTCTGAGGATTATGAACTGTCCGGCTTTCGCAGCTTTTGCCACGTCAGGGGCATCTATGACCATCCTGTGCACCGACGGAGCGATTTCTTCCTTTTTCAGTATTTTATATGCCATAGGATCACATTTTCCTTAGTAAAAGCGTGTTTTTGAGCAAATGAATAGGTAAATTTTGATATAGCGGATTTGCACGGGTTTTTTACTCCCGGGCTTTTCCTCCTGGGCGTTCTCCTTATACTGATTAATTGGATATATATTCTCCCAAATAATTTTAATGATTTTGTCTGTCTGGATCATTTTTTGTTATATTCTAAATGCCAGCTCTTTCGACACTCCTATTTTAAAAAGAGCCTGAGTATTCTTCAACTTTTTGACCATGGTTACAATAATTTTATAAATCTAGTGGGTATAATAAATTTAGGGGTAAACCCTCGACGAGGTTCAATCCGGAGTTGGATTCGTGGAAAGGGGGGATAAAGCAGAGATAGTACAAACGATAGCCACATCTTATAACCCGATTTCATAACCAGATCTTATAGCCACATCTGAACTTGAAAGCTTAAAACCTTTGCCGGAAAGGGATATTCGTCTAGTATATAATGTTATGGAGGGCGGGATAATTTCTTTCTGGCAGCCAGATTAAGATGAAAACGTAACGGAAATAAGTTTTACACGCTATATATGGAGGTTAAATAAATGCCGGAAGAAAGAAGAGAAGGTCAAAAGGGAGAAAAATTAGAGAAAGAAGAAGGGGAAGACGTAGCTGACGTCGATCCAATCCATCCGACCGAAGCGCGTGGCGGCAAGAAGAGATCGCTCCTTGATACCTGCAAATAATCTATTATTTTTAATCTATTATTTTTTTATTTTTTTTGGCCGCAATGAATTGAAAATCCGGAATATGGAAGTCGTTCTGGAAGAAGTTGTTCATGGTGCAGAAAGCTGATATAGAATCTTCTGATCCGATGAAAAAAAGCGCGACAGCAGGAAAAAACCTCTCGTAAGCTGTGATATATACGATGAGGAAGAAAAAAGCCTTTTTGAGAAAAAGAGATAAAGCCCTGAATCTTTTTCGGCATCCACGGTGAGGCATCATAAAAAAGTTTGAAATTAGTGATTTTCTTCTATTTTCTTCTATTCTTTTCTATTCTCTTCTATTTTCTTGTCTCTTTATTTTCGCTATTGTTTTCGCAACTTTTACATTGATATATACGCATATCAATATAATTATGCTTGAGAATAAAGTGAGATTTTCTAAAGCCCTTGCAGATGGAACCAGGTTTACCATCCTCTCTTATTTGCTGGAGCACAGTTACTGTACCTTTGATTTTTAATTAAAAACATAGGTTGAATAATCATGTCAATAAAAATGAATTTGAAGATACGGATCCTAAATTAATACTTTCTGACTTCAACACTTTATTGGGCAAAGATTATTTAATAACGTTCTTTATATATTCTTTAATCTTGTGTTTTTCAGCGTATTTATAACCTCTTTATTTCAAAATTGATCTTATACGCCCTGAACAAGACTTTTAAGATTACATTCGTTTTACCTATCTAAAAGGAGATGGCACGCATAAAATCGATAATTCTTGCAGGTGGCTCAGGAACGCGACTCTGGCCTCTAAGCCGGGAAATGTATCCCAAGCAATTTTTAAAGTTTGGCAGTACGTCTCTTTTCCAGGAAACCGTTCTCCGGTGTCTTGAAGTTTCTGATATTTCAGAAATTTTTGTTGTAACGAACGAAGCTCAGAAATTTTTCGTAATCGGACAGATCAAGGAAATCGGGTACTCGATCCCTGCAGAGAATGTTTTAATTGAGCCAGAAGGCAAGAATACACTTCCAGCAATCTTCTTCGGAATGAAAGAGATTGAAAAGAAATTTGGAAAATCCATAGTAGGAGTATTCTCTTCAGATCACGTCCTTGACATAGCTGCAATGAAGACGATTTCTTCGGCTGAAAAGCTGACTTCGGATTATCTGGTCACCTTCGGAGTTGTACCTGTTTTTCCTCATACCGGATACGGTTATATTAAAATCTCGGAAGTCTGTGGACCGGGTTACAGAGTTTCGGACTTTAGAGAAAAGCCGGATTTGGAAACTGCGGAAAAATACATTCAAGAAGGCTGCCTCTGGAATAGCGGTATGTTTCTTTTCGAGACAGGGCTTTTCTTTGAGGAAGTTAAGAAACACACACCGTCTGTTTTCGCCTGTTTTGAGAACGGAAAGGATATTAATGAGATTTATGCAGAGGTGGAGAGGATTTCCATTGACTATGGAATTATGGAAAAGTCAGATAGAGTAGCAGTTGTAAAGCTGGACCAGAAATGGAGCGACCTGGGAAATTTTGAGGCAATCTACGATGAGTTCGAAAAAGACTCCGTAGGAAACGCAATCCACGAATGTGATCCTTTGATGCTTAACTCTGCTGGAAATCTCGTATATTCAAAGTGCGGTAAAATTGTTTCACTCATCGATGTTAAGGACATGGTCATTGTCGATACCAGCGATGCTCTGTTAATCTGCCCCAAATCCAGCAGCCAGAAGGTAAAGGAAATTGTCACAGAGCTTAAAGTCAGGAAAGATGAAAGAGCGTATATAGGGCAGACAGTCTACAGGCCCTGGGGTTCGTACACCTTACTTGAAGCCTCTCCCGAGCATAAAATCAAAAATATCACTGTGCTTCCGGATCATAAGTTAAGCCTCCAGCTTCATTACCACAGAAGTGAACACTGGGTGGTCGTAAAAGGCATGGCGTGTGTGGAAGTGAGCGGACAGCAGTTTTTCCTGAGACCTGGAGAAAGTACTTTTATCAGCGCAGGAGAGAGACACAGGTTGTCCAATCCCGGGAAAATTCCGCTTGAGATTATTGAAGTGCAACTAGGAGAACTTGTGGACGAAGCAGATATTATCAGGTTTGATGATGTATACGGGAGAAACTGAAAAATATTCCGGAGCTGAAGTTTGAATCAAATCTTGATAATATTTTTATGTTTGAGCTTTGTATTAAGTGTCAATATCAGGGAAATAGCATGAAGAAAGTTGCACTAATTACCGGAATAACAGGCCAGGATGGGGCCTACTTAGCTGAATTTCTTCTTAATAAGGGATATACTGTACATGGTATAAAGCGGAGATCCTCTTCATTTAATACTGCAAGGATCGATCATCTTTATAAAGACCCTCATGAAAGAAACGTAAATTTTTTCATGCATTATGGCGACCTTACGGATTCTACCAATCTTATACGCATAATACAGGAAACCCAGCCGGATGAAATTTACAATCTGGCAGCTCAGAGCCATGTCCAGGTATCCTTCGAAACTCCGGAATATACGGCAAATTCCGATGGGCTGGGGACACTGCGCCTTCTGGAAGCCATTAGAATTCTGGGTCTTGAGAAAAAAACAAAATTTTACCAGGCTTCAACCAGTGAACTTTATGGAAAAGTCCAGGAAATTCCCCAGAAAGAAACAACTCCCTTTTATCCGAGAAGTCCGTACGCAATAGCTAAACTGTACGCATACTGGATTACGGTCAACTACCGGGAAGCTTACGATATTTTTGCATGTAATGGTATTTTATTCAACCACGAATCTCCTATCCGGGGGGAGACATTCGTTACCAGAAAAATTACGATGGCTGCCACAAAAATAAAGTATGGATTGCAGGAGAAGCTTTACCTTGGAAATCTTGATGCAAAAAGAGATTGGGGATTTGCAAAAGACTATGTGGAAGCAATGTGGCTGATTCTCCAGCAGGAATCTCCCGAAGATTACGTAATCGCGACAGGAGAAACTCACTCGGTAAGGGAGTTTACGGAATTAGCATTTAAGGAAGTAGGAATCGAAATTTTGTGGAAAGGCAGAGATAGTGAAGAAATAGGAATCGATTCCGGTACAGGCAAAATCCTGGTAGAAATAGATCCAAGGTACTATAGGCCTACAGAAGTAGACTTACTAATTGGAGACCCCTCTAAAGCAAAGGAAAAACTTGGCTGGGAACCTAAAGTAAAATTGGAAGAGCTGGTAAAAATTATGATAAAAGCCGACGAAAAGGCTGTAGAGCAAAATCACTCTTTTGAATGAAGTAAAGGTGGTTATATGGATAAAAGGTCAAAAATTTACTTAGCTGGTCACAGAGGCCTTGTAGGTTCAGCCCTTAAAAGAAAGCTTGAGTCAAAAGGCTACAACAATCTCATTTTCCGCACCCATCGAGAGCTTGACCTGACAAACCAGCAGGCAGTCAATGAATTTTTCGAACAGGAAAAGCCAGAGTATGTCTTTTTAGCCGCCGCAAAAGTCGGTGGAATTCTTGCCAATAATACCTACCCAGCCGAATTTATCTATGAAAATCTTATGATCGAAGCAAATATCATTCATGCTTCGTACAAATACGGCGTAAAAAAACTTCTTTTTCTCGGCTCCTCCTGCATTTATCCCAAACTTGCTACCCAGCCCTTAAAAGAAGAATACCTATTAACCGGTCCCCTGGAAGAAACAAATGAAGCCTATGCAGTTGCAAAGATCGCAGGAATCAGGCTCTGCAAACATTACAACCAGCAATATGGGACTAATTTCATCTCAGTAATGCCGACTAACCTTTACGGCCCGAATGATAATTTTAACCTTGAGACTTCGCATGTGATGCCTGCGCTGATCAGGAAGTTTCATGAATCCAAGGTAAATAACGAATCTGAAGTTGTGATATGGGGTACAGGAAAACCATTCAGGGAATTTCTGCATGTCGATGATATGGCTGATGCCTGTGTTTATTTGATGGAAAACTTTAATGCACATGACATCGGAGAATTTGTCAATATCGGGGTAGGGAAAGATATTACGATAGGCGAATTAGCCGCATTGATCAAAGAAATTGTTGGGTTTGAAGGTGAACTTAAAAAAGATCTTTCAAAACCTGACGGTACTCCGCAGAAACTGCTTGATATTACAAAATTGAGTTCACTTGGATGGAAAGCTAAAATCTCATTGAAAGATGGGATTGAACAAACTTATGAGTGGTATCAAAGTCAAATCAAATAAAGGGTTTGCGAAATATACTGGCTGGGTAATGGAATAGAATGAGGCCGCAGCTAAAAACAGGTAAATGTGTTCTTCTATGACTGAGCATGCAACTGATTACGAACTGGTGATCCGCCCGAAATACGGGCTTCTGGATCTTAACTGGCAGGAACTGAAGGAATACAGGGAGCTTCTTTTCTTTCTTGCCCTGAGGGAAATCAAGATCAGGTACAAGCAGACTATTCTGGGTGCATCCTGGGCATTGTTGCAGCCTTTTTTTACGATGATAGTCTTCACCCTGATCTTCAGCGGGCTAGCACAGATGCCCTCAGACGGAGTGCCTTACCCGCTATTTTCATACTCCGGTCTTCTCCTCTGGACTTATTTTTCGAATGCTCTTTCCCAATCAAGCAACAGCCTTGTTGATAATGCCTCCCTTCTCTCAAAGGTCTATATGCCTAGGATATTCATACCGACTGCCCCATGTCTTTCAGGCCTTGTTGATTATGGAATTGCTATGAGCATTCTCGTAGTGATGATGATATACTACCGTTTTGTACCCGGTATTACAATACTCCTGTTGCCGTTTATTGTGTTAATGACATTCTTACTTGCTTCAGGTATAGGCTACTGGCTCTCATCCATCTGTGTAAAGTACAGGGATGTGAAGTTCGTTCTTCCATTCTTTATCCAGCTTCTTCTTTTTGTATCCCCGGTGATCTACCCTGCAAATATTGTGGGGGAAAACCTGCAGTGGTTGCTATACCTGAATCCTATGACAGGTTTAATAGGTGCTCACCGTGCCTGTTTGCTGGGTCATATTCCTGTGGATTTTGTCGGCCTTGGAATTTCGGTAATGTTAACGATAGTGATCTTTGTGAGCGGAATACTGTACCTCAAGCGTACAGAAAAGTACTTTGCGGATTTGATTTAATTATGGCGTCAAAAAAAGAAGAACCGATAATTGAAGTAAAACATCTCTCTAAACAGTACAGCATCGGTGTGGACACGACGTACAAGACCCTCTCTGAAAGTCTTACCTCTGCTGTGAGGCATCCTTTAAAGACGCTAAAGGACTGCCGCAGACAAAATGATATTTTCTGGGCACTCAAGGACGTGAATTTCGAGGTTGAGCGCGGAGAAGTCGTTGGTATCATCGGCAGGAACGGTGCAGGTAAGAGTACACTTCTTAAAATCCTCTCACGTATTACTTCCCCGACAGAAGGTGAGGTCATAATGCGTGGCCGAGTCGGTAGCCTTCTGGAGGTCGGCACCGGTTTCCACCCTGAGCTTTCAGGTAGGGAGAACATCTATTTTAACGGTTCTATTCTAGGCATGAAGAAGAGAGAGATCGATGAGAAGTTTGACGAGATCGTGAAGTTCTCAGGCGTCGAAAAGTTTCTGGACACACCAGTTAAACGGTATTCAAGCGGGATGCAGGTTCGACTTGCCTTTTCGGTTGCGGCGAATCTCGACCCTGAGATTCTTGTGGTGGACGAGGTGCTTGCTGTAGGAGATGCGTCCTTCCAGAAAAAGTGTTTAGGGAAAATGAGTGAGGTGGCCGAGGGGGGGCGGACGGTGCTGTTTGTCAGTCATAATCTGGATGCGGTTTCCAGCCTATGTAGTAAGGGGATATTATTAGATTCAGGAAGTATTTCCTATCAAGGTGAAATCAGTAAAACAATTTCATATTATAATAATATTGTAGATATTCCTCTCTCTGTTGAGAACTGTGCCAAAAGGGGAGGTTCTGGGGGAATAAAAATAAACAATGTTTGGATAAGTACCGAACGAAATGAAAAAACGAATAAAATAACTTCAAGTGAAATAGTCTTTTTGAATTTAGAAGCAATTGTTGAGCCAGAATATCAAAATAATAAAAAACTAACTGTAGGGTTTGGTATAGATTCTTTTGAAGGACAAAGACTTTTTACATGTGTTTCATCATGGGAAAATAAAGAAATTATTACTAAAGGTGAAAAACTTGAAGTTAGTTGTCGTCTTTTTAGTATACCGCTTATTCCAGGGAAGTATTTAATAAGTGCATCAATTGGTTACCAGTTGGACACTTTAGATTATGTAGGGCATTGTACCTATTTTGAGATATATGAAAATGACACATCTTTTTCTATTAATAGAACAAAGGATCATGGGTTTCTAAATTTTCCCTATAAGTTTGATTATATTGCATTTGATAATTCTATTTAATTAATTCTGACTTTGAGGTATAGGATGTTTAATAGAGCAGATAATACATATGATATTAATCCCGAAATTATAGAAAATATTCTTAAAGATGAAATTAATCCGTTGAACAGGATATCTCATCTAATTCCGGATGGTTCTAAAGTTTTAGATATCGGTGCTGGGAACGGTCTGCTCGCGCTTGTCTTATTGAAAAATCATAGTAAGATAATTGTTGATGGAATTGAACCGAATCCATATGCATCCAGCCTTGCAAAAAAAAACTATCGGAACTTTTATTGTGGATTTGCTCAAAATTTCAAGGAAATAATACTTCAAGAAGATTATGATTTTATTATTATGGCTGATGTGATTGAACACATTAATGATCCTCTGAGTTTTTTGCTAGATTTATGTTCAGACCTTTCGAAAAAGACTAAAATAATATTATCTGTTCCAAATGTTGCATTTGGGGCTGTAAGAATTTCCTTGTTAAACGGCGAATTCAATTATGTTGACTCTGGAATTCTGGAAAAGACTCATTTGCGTTTTTTCACCCTAAAAACCATAGAGATGATGATTTCTAATCTAAATATGAACATTGAAAAACTTTATTTCCTTCAGAGAAATATATTTAATGGAGAACTTGACTTAGAGAAGTTTGGATTTAATTTGTGTTACCTTTCCAATATATTTAAAGATGAATTGGCATCGACATATCAATTTCTCTTGGTACTAACTAAAGAACAAGTGACAACCGACAAAAGATATTTTGGAGACAAAAATAAGAGTCCTGCGATCAGTTATATTTTCAAAAAGTTTGGGGCAATTAAGTTACTCCGAAAAGTAAAAATCAAGAAGGAACAGTAAAAATTAACAACTCAATGGAATTCCCCTAACTCACAGATATTGATGAAACTGATGCATGTTAACAGCGTAATAAATTGTGAGGTCTTAGTTTTGTCCCATCCAAAAGTTTCGATATGTATCCCTACTTACAAACAACCTGATTTTTTTCGTAGAGCTCTACAGTCGGTTTTTGTTCAATCATTTGATGACTATGAAGTAATCATAACGGATGATTCTCCTGATGAGTCAGTGGAACATGTCGTAAAAGAATTCCAACCTAATATAAAGTTAAAATACTATAGAAATAAAGAAAGAAAAGGCTCGCCTGAAAACTGGAACGAAGCAATTAGGCTTGCTTCTGGTGAATACATTAAAATTTTACATCACGATGATTGGTTTCCAGACAAAAACAGTTTGATTGAATTTGTAAAAATGCTGGATGAGAATCCAAATGCAGATTTTGCTTTTTGTTCATCTTTAGTTTGTGGTCCAGACCAAAAAGTAAAATATCTACATCTTCCTACAGAAAAACAATTAAGTAAATTGAGATCTAGCTCTAACTATTTGTTCCCCAAAAATATCGTCGGTGCTCCAAGTGCTACTATATATAGAAGCAAATTGAACAAAAGATTTGATATCAGATTAAAGTGGGTTGTTGATATTGATTTTTATATTAGCGTTCTAAAAGATAACAAAAACTTCATTTTTTGTTCCAATCCGTTAGTATGCACTACTGACGGTGCACCTCATCAAGTCACAAGTGAATGCCAAAACGACAAAAATATAGAGTTATTTGAATGGTTTTATCTATATGATAAAATTAAAAAATATCCAATAATTGATTTTAGAAATTTCGTTTTTTTCTGGAACCTGCTATATAAATACAAAGTTAGATCTGTCGGCGAAATTAAAGAACTAGGAATTCAATTCCCCCCTCAGATTTTAGAAGCGATAGTACAATTGCAGAAAATCTTATGCACGTTTAGATAAAGTTTAGAATAAGTAATTAATTTAATGAAGTCCTCTCGACTTCAGGTAGAGGTATCTTGAAAGATATCAATATCTTTCGACATTATTATGAACTTACTGTAAATTTGAGGTCACATTGTTACATATTGTTTTTAATTCAGCTCTACTGAATTGAGATTAAGCTCATCCTAAAACTCAAAATTTGCTTTTTGAATCTTGCATCTCGAATGAAATAACTATTGAAAAATACTTGTAGATTCTCAAAGCCGAAATGCTGAGACAGGGAAATTGAAAACCATTCTGAAAGTATTGAAATTAGTCACTCAGGACTTTCACAATATAATGAAAAAGAAGATGATGACCCTCAAATCAGTTAATTGGATCAAAAGAAACTAGATCTCAGATATATTATTTATTCACACCTTATATGACATTTAACACTATTATATACAGATATCTTTGAATACCTTCCAAACAATAACAGCAATTCAGGAACTATGATAATCGTTAAACTAATTGGTGGTCTTGGCAACCAGATGTTTCAGTATGCAGCTGGAAGATGTTTAGCACATAAGTACAGGACTGAACTAAAACTCGATATCCGGGATTTCAAAAACTATACACTTAGAAATTATGACCTCAATGGTTTTGGTATTATTGAGAATTTTGCCACCTCCTCAGATCTGTCTCGCATACTATTTCCTTCGGACAGACCTGCGGTAAAATTTTTCAAACGTGTCCTATGGAATATTTCCCGCATACAACCAGTAGAATATATAAAAGAAAAAGACTATAGTTTTCAGCAGAGTTTTCTTAAATTACCGGATAATATTTATCTTGATGGCTATTGGCAGAGTGAAAAATATTTTTCGGATATTGAAAATATTCTCAGAAAAGAGTTCGGTGTTGTAAACCTACTTACTTCGACAAATCAGGACCTCGCGGAAAGAATCAAGAATTGCGAAGCTGTAAGTCTTCATGTGCGAAGGGGGGATTATGTGTCTGATTCAAAAACTAACAGTGTGCATGGAGTTTGCGGGGTTGATTACTATAGTAATGCCATAGATATGATCCGTGAAAGGATCGATAATCCTTGTTTTTTCGTTTTTTCGGATGACTCCGAATGGGCATGCTCTAATATTAAACCCGACGCGTCCACAATTTATGTAAAGCACAATGATTACTCAAGAGATTATGAAGATATGTACTTAATGAGCATGTGTAAACATAATATTATTGCAAATAGCTCTTTTAGCTGGTGGGGAGCCTGGCTAAATGAAAATCCAGAGAAAATTGTTATTGCACCCAAAAAATGGTTTAATTCAAAAGATATGGATACTCGTGACCTATTGCCTGATAAATGGCACAAACTTTAATCTATAATTGTGGGTGAGAACATTCCTAAAATATCAGTTATCATGCCAGTGTACAAAGGCGATAATTATCTCTCAGAAGCTGTGGACAGTATTCTTAATCAGACGTTTTCTGATTTTGAATTTATAATTATCTGCGATGACCCAACCAATAAAACACGTCATGTCCTTGACAAGTATAAGCAAAATGACTCCCGAATTAGAATTTACTACCAGGAAAGACAAGGATTGGTTAATTCTCTCAATAAGGGTATTTCCCTCGCAAAGGGTGAATACATTGCCAGAATGGATGCAGATGATATAAGTTTACCAGCTAGATTTGAAAGACAAGTTGAATTTATGGATAATAATCCTGAAATCGGAATCTCTGGAACCTGGGTAAGAACCGTTGGCGATGTCCCTGGAGCTATTTGGAAACATCCTTGTGATCACGAAACTATAAAGTCGAGGATGCTGTTCGAGACCGTAATCGCCCATCCAAGCATAATTGCGAGAAAAGAACTTTTTTCAAAAAATGGGTTCGCTTATATGCAAGACGAAGTCTATGCAGAAGACTATGGACTATGGGTTCGTGCTGCAAAAGTAGTTAAACTGGCAAATCTACCTAAAATTCTTATACATTATAGAATACATAAGTCAACTTCAGATCGAAAAGAACAAAAATTAGTGGCAAATAATATTAGGCTTGCTCAAATTCGAGAACTGGGCATCAACCCAACAAAAAAGGAGTTTGAAGTTCATGAGGCACTTAGTTATTATGAGATTGATCATAATAAAAAATTTGTACTCCAGGTAAGATTCTGGCTTGAAAAATTGGAAACTACTAATTTGGAAATGAAAATATATCCGGAACCTGCTTTTTCGGCTGTTCTTGGGCACTATTGGTACCATGCCTGTAAAGCTTCAACTTATTTAGGTTTAAATGCATGGAATTTGTTTAATGAATCTAAACTAAGTAATTCAATAAGTTTATCGCCTGTTCAAAAGATTAAATTTATACTAAGGTCTATAGTTTAATACACTTTATTTGTATTCGTTAAGATACGATCTAAAAAATGTGTTATTTTTGTTGCCATTTCTGTAACCTCTTATGTAAATCGAAAAGTATAAACGATTGCAGTAGTCATTTTAACGTTAATAGATCCTTAACCGGATAAAAGAAACACACTTAAGAATGTGAAATATGCTAACGCTGAAAATCTCAGGTCGTGTAAGTGAGTTACTGAAAACCGTGAGCATGCGAATCTCTTTAGATTTCCTCAAATTTGTAGATCGTACTCGTTTCTCAGAATTGATCAATAACTCACGTACATGATCAAATCTCAAGAATAAAGCTAATAAACTTATTTAAATTTATATTACACACGGGTGGCCTATTATTTGGGAAACAATATCTTATATACATTCATTAGACATTCTGTAAAAAAACTATTTCTATATACAGAAACGGCTTTTATACTAACTGGCAGGCTTGTAGGTCTATTATTTATCCCCTTTTTCAAATCACAATTTTTTTTCCTATTTCCTTTTTACCACATAGGAGGAGCCGAAAAGGTTCATATTAAAATTGTTCGTTGCCTAAAAGAATATAAGCCTGTAGTATTTATTACAAATAAATCGAAAAATTCGGCATTAAAAAAGCAATTTACGCAAAGCGCTAAAACATTTAATTTTGGTTATTTTAACTATTTTGACAACCCTATATTTATTAATTTCTGGGTTGGTGTATTATGCACGATTATAAATAATAATAAAAATGGTGTAGTATTTGGATGTAATAGTATACTTTTTTACAAATTAACTCCACATTTGAAACCTCAGATTTTCTGTATCGATCTCATACACGCTTTCGGGGGCGGAATTGAAGACTTTAGCCTCCCCTATGTAGAAAGATTAGACAAAAGAGTTGTAATTAATAAACGGACGTTGAAGGATTTAAAGGATCAATACCGTTTGAATAACATTAACGAAAAAATGAATGAAAGGATTATTTTAATTGAAAATTGTGTAAGAATTCCAGAAAGTATCAAAAGAAAAAATAATAAATCCACCCTTAAAATCCTGTACGTAGGCCGTGGTTCTGAAGAAAAGAGAGTAAATCTGATTGGAAAAATTTCTCATCTTTGTCATCAAAATAATATTCCAGTAGAATTTACTTTAGTAGGTGACGTCAGAAACTCCATAGAAAAACAATATAGTATGTATTGTAATTTTTTAGGAGAAGTAACGGATGAAAAATTAATTTCAGAAATATATGATAATTCTGACGTATTGTTGCTTGTATCGAGCAGAGAAGGTTTTCCTTTAGCCATAATGGAAGCAATGGCTCATGGCATCGTAACTATAAGCACCGATGTAGGAGGTATTTCAGAGCATATTTGTAACGGGCGTAATGGTTTTCTTATAAAAAATGAAAGTGAAGATTTGGTAATAAAAAATGTATGTAAAGTTATAAATGAACTTGCTTCAAATAAGTTTTTGATGAATAAAATTTCTCTTGAAGCTTATGAATATGCAAAAACAAACTTCAACTGTAAGAACTTTTGTTCACAATATGAAAAAGTATTTTGGAGCAAATGATCGTTTCAGTCTTTGAAGGTTGTGTTAATAAACAACAAGCATTTTGTCGTAAATAATATACCTTAAATGGGTTGAAACCTGTGATGCTGTCTCAAAGTCCAACTGCATAGAATCTTAATATTATGAGAATTTAAAGAGCTTTGTCGAGCAAATAAATGGCTTCCTTTAAAACCCGGTGTATACACAAAAAATAGTTAAGTAGAGTATCGATATAAAGATCCAATTTTTGCAGTTTTAGAATTCGGATATGGGGAAATAATATGAATGAACGAAATCCAGGAGTAAGTGTAGTAATCCCGACTTATAATAGGGCCCATTTAATATCCAGAGCTATTCAGAGTGTCTTGGATCAAACTTACCAGGATTTGGAGATCATTGTCGTTGATGATGGTTCAATAGATAATACGGGAGAAATCATAAAAAGTTTTCAAGATACAAAACTAAAATACATTCGATACAATAAAAATAAAGGAGCCTCAGCAGCAAGAAATACAGGGATTAAAGCAGCTAAAGGAAAATATATTGCATTTCAGGATAGTGATGATGAATGGTTTCCAGACAAATTGGAACGACAAATGGAAGTTTTCGGTGATGCTCCTCCTGAAGTTGGAGTTGTTTATTCTGGTTTTTACAGGATAGAAGCTGATAAAAAAATATACTTTCCAAGTGATCGTTTCACTCAAAAAGAAGGAAACATACATAATGAACTTCTTAAAGGAAATTTTGTCGGAACACCAACAGTTCTTATCAAGAAAGAATGTTTTGAAAACACAAAATATTTTGATGAAAATCTCCCTGCTTTAGAAGATTGGGAATTGTGGATCGAAATTTCAAAACATTACTTCTTTAAATATATTAATAAGCCTTTGTTATACTCATATTCTACGGCCAATAGCGTAAATCTTAACCAAAATAATATGCTTAAAGCACATGAAACTATTTTACTAAAACATTTAGATGATTTTAACAAAAATAAAAAAATTCTGTCTGATAATTATTTTGATTTGGGTACTGGACTCTGCTCAAATGGCGATTTCAAAACTGGAAGAAATTATCTGATAAAATCCATAAAAGTATACCATTTAAATCTCAAAACAATGTCAACTCTTCTTCTTTTACTATTTGGTCAAAGTATCTATTTTAAGTTTAGAGATTTATCTCGAAAAACAGGGCGTAGAATATGAATCCAAAAGTCGCTATTATAATCCTCAACTGGAACGGTTGGGAAGATACTATAGTATGTTTGGAATCTGTCTATCAGATTACATATCCGCTATACGAAGTTATTGTAGTTGATAACGGCTCAAAAGATCACTCTATTGAAAAAATAAAAAGTTATGCTGAAGGGAATATCAAAGTTGAATCTAAATTCTTTGATTTTTCTCAAGAAAATAAACCGATATGTGTGAAAGAATATTCGAAGGATGGACTGGAATCACCAGTCTCAACAAAAGAAATTATTACAAATACGGTTGCAAGAAAAAATTTAATTCTTATAAAAAATGACGATAATTACGGTTTTGCTGAAGGTAACAATATTGGAATAAAATTTGCTTTAAATAAATTAAATTCTGATTTTGTGCTTTTACTTAATAACGATGTAGTTGTAGATCACCATTTTCTTAATGAGCTAATAAATGTAGCAGAAAATGATTCGCATATAGGGATTTTAGGACCTACTGTATATGATTATAGACCTCCTTATAAGATTCAATCCGCCGGCACAAAAATATATTGGAGCTTAGGTGAAGCGATTAACCGGACATCGCGTGAAAATAAATCATCTGATAAACCTGAAGAAGTCGACAGTGTAATAGGTTGTGCGTTACTTGCAAGAAGTGAATTGTTCCATAAGATAGGATATTTGAATAAAGACTATTTCGCATATCTAGAGGAAACCGAATGGTGTGTACGTGCTCATAAAGCATCCTATAAAATAGTTTACGTGCCAAAAGGGAAGATCTGGCACAAGGGTGGAGCTACAAGCAATAAGATAACTGGTTTTTACCTCTACCATTATACAAGGAATAAATTTTGGTTTATGAAAAAGCATTCGTCAAAGAAACAATATATTTCTTTCTTAATTTATTTTTTTGGATTTCGGATGTGGGTTGCTATTGGTGGTATTTTGTATCGTCATAAAAACACGGAAGTGTTTCCATCCTTTATCTCTTTCTTAAAGGGAATTAGAGATGGAATGACGACCTGACTTTATAATTCTTTATAAAGCTTTAACATTTTTTTGCCGAGTTGTCCCAGCTAAATATTTTAGACCTTTAAGTCCCTTTCTGGTCATTTCTTCTCCAAGTCCCTCATCCGTCAACACTTCATACATTCTACTTCCGGCAGGTCGTCATTAGGAATTATAATCTTTTTCTTGAGATCGTTTTTCCTACATTCGGCCGGTTGACATTCTATTTTGAGAATTTTTATTGATGGCGTTTTTCAAACATTATATAAATATGTTATGTGTTTAAAACTGATTAACATCTGGCCCAAATCTCACGACATATAACCAATAAACCATTTTTGGGTCGTGTCCTTGAGTCGTTGATCAATTCGGAAAAATGAGGACTACCCCTGCATTTGAGGAAAATGCAGAGAGGTTCTTGTGCTCACTGTTTTCAACAACTCGCGGACACGATTCATTTTTGCAATAATGTTTAGTATCAGGGATAATATGTTTTTCCAGCAAAAACGCTATCATTAAACATATTACGAAAAAAATAAGTTACCTGCCGAAAGCAGGCAAATGAAAATTGTGAATATTATGGCCTTACTTGTAAAGGTAATGTTATTCATGGATCCTACTTAAATCGAATAATTTATTTCTAACTTTGTAAGTACTGCTTCTCAATTCTGGCTGAAACTTCATCCCAGTCCAATATTTTTTCATCTCTTCCAGAAATTTCTTTTCGTTCGCTTTTCTGAGTCTCTTTCACGGTTTTGATTACTTTGTCTTTCGAAACGGGCATCTCAATTCCCACACAGGCATTTCCGTCTACAAACTCCTCAAGGGCACTCCCTTTCGCCACTATACACGGAGTTCCTGCAGCCAGAGACTCAGCAACGGTTATCCCATATGCCTCATGGGAAGAGAGCATGAGAAATACATCCGCATTTGCATAGCATTTAAGTAGCTCCTTCCGTGAGAGGTCTTTTAACCATTCAACCCTTCCCTCTACTCCAAGGCTTTTTGCCACACTGCGAAGTTCGGCTTCGTATGGCCCTTTTCCCACGATCTTCAACCTAAAATCCTGAAGTTCAGGCAAACTCTGAATAATATACTGTACTCCTTTGTACTCCTCTAGGCGGCCAACGTAGAGAAGAGTTTTCTCTCTCCCGGTTTTCTCCGCCGGACTTTTTCTCCGTTGCTTCAGATTTTCAAACTCTTTGAGGTTTATTCCGTTAGGGATTTTTACGGTTTTTGCGGCAACTTTAAAATCCGACTCTACAAGTTCCTTTTCATACTCCGACACACATATCACGGAATCTGCCCTGGAAAAGATCATCTTCCCGAGAAGCCTGTAAGGCTTGTGCAGTAGATTCCTGAATGCGGTATGACCGTGCCGGTGATAATGGGGCGTAAATACAAATTTTCCGTGGTATCTGCCCAAAGACGCAAAAAATGCAGGAAGTGCATGATAACTGTGTGCATGAATAACATCATAGTTATTTTTTTTCAGGTAAAAATAGATCTGGGGAGCAAAGTAATATGCATTTCCCGGTGCAAAAGATCCGAACCTGATAACCTTTACTCCATTTATCATATCTTTTTTATTCAATTTTCCAGTGGGGTCCGTTGTTATAACCTCAACATCATGCCCTGCTTTAACCAGCCTTTCACTGATCTCTTTTACATGAGTTTCCACTCCCCCAATATCAGGGGAGTAACGGGGACAGATCTGGGCTATTTTCAAGGCCGAACCTCTTTTTCATTGAAACTTATACGGAGTAATGCATTAGTTTAATATAAAGATAATGTGATAGTTTAAGTAAATGACATCTAACAAAAGCATCTGCATAGTTGGGCCTTCAAAACGTTTTTTAAGTGGTATCAGTTATTATACTATCCGCCTGGCAAATGCCATGTCTGCGGAAAAAAATGTCTCTGTTATTTGCTTTCGGCAGTTGCTTCCAACCTTTCTTTTTCCTGGAAAATCCCATGTCGGAAAAAACATTTCAGACCTGAACTTTTCACCCGGGATTCCTGTCTTTGACGGCATGGACTATAATAATCCGTTGACATGGGTTCAAGCATACCTTTTTCTTAAAATGCAAAAGCCGGATATCATAGTCTTGCAGTGGTGGACTTCTTCGGTTGCGCATATGCAGCTTCTGCTAAAAATATTTGCAAATCTATTGCATAAACCAAAAATAATAGTAGAATTTCACGAAGTTGTAGACCCTTTTGAAGAATCAATACTTCCGATCCGTTTATATTCGAAAATAACGGGAAAACTGCTTCGTAGAAATCTGGATGCATATATCACTCATTCAGAATCGGATAAACAGCTTGTTGCAGAAAGGTATTCTATTGCCCCTGAAAAAATCCATGTAATCCCGCATGGCCTTTATGACCAGTACGGGGAACTGCTTGACATAAAAGCGGCAAGAAAAAACCTTTTGATAAATGATGAGTTTGTTATCCTTTCTTTCGGTTTAATTCGAAAGTATAAGGGAATTCCCTACCTGATCAGGGCTTTTGAACAGTTACCTCCTCAAATTCTCGAGAAAAGCAGGTTATTGATTGTCGGAGAAGTCTGGGAGGATCGCAAAGAATTACTTGATCAGATTAAGACTTCTTCATTCAGTGATAGAATTACGCTGGTAGACGACTACGTTCCTGACGAGAAAGTAAACTTCTATTTCAGCGCTGCAGATGTGGTAGTCCTGCCCTATTTGAGAGCTTCTCAGAGTGGAATTGCGCATATTGCCATGTCTTTTGGAAAGCCTGTTGTTGTTTCCGAAGTAGGCGGCTTGAAAGAATCGATGGCTAGCTATGAAGGAACTTTTTTTGTTCCTCCGGGGAATGTCGATTCTATAAAGAAAGCTATTCTCAGCCAGTTCGGAGAGAAAAAGTATTATGAGGCTCCTGACCAAAAATGGGATAAAATTATAAACTGTTACATTGAATTAATACAATCTATTTGATTTTCTTTTTCGTAATTCGATATTAATTTGTAAAGTTTATTTCTTAAAGGGATTACTATGGGTTCTCGTGATCGTCCGGTATCGTCATTCAAAGATAAAATGATATCCAGCTGGCCTTATACTCTGGCAGTTGCGATAATCGGTTTTGTGTCTCTATGGATGAGAACACTCTCTTTAGATTCGGTGTTTTTACCTAACGGGGTTGTAAAATTCGCTAGCAATGATCCTTGGTATCATATGCGTACCTTAAATGTTCTTCTTGAAAACTACCCCAATAGAATGTTTTTTAACCCAATGACTAACTATCCTTACGGTAGTTACATACATTTTGGTCCATTGTTCGATCAGATGATGGCTCTTATTTCCCTTGTTTTAGGCCTGGGAAATCCCAGTGCTGCACTGGTTAATACTGTAGGAGCTTACTTCCCTGCAGTGCTTGGAGCTCTTACTGTCATTCCTGTTTATTATATCGGAAAGTATCTTGGCGGCCGTAAGGCAGGAATTCTGGCTGCAATTTTAATTGTGTTTGCTCCAGGGCAGTTTTTGGCCTTTTCAGTGATTGGCTCTACAGACCATCATATTGCAGAGTCTCTATTCAGTACGCTTTTCATTATGTTTTTCATGCTGGCCTTGATTTCCTCAAAGGAAAAAGGCCTGCGTTTTGAAGACGTATTTAACAAAAGATTTAATGTTGTGAAAGAGCCCTTACTGTATTCCGTTATGGCCGGTATCATGTATTCCGCCTATCAGCTTTCCTGGCCAGGAGCTTCTCTTTTCGAGTTAATTGTCCTTGCTTACGCCGTATTACAGTACATCCTTGACAATTTCCGTAATGAGTCAAGTGATTACCTCGGGTTCACAGGCTTAGTCACGTTTTTAGTAAGCGCAGTCCTTATACTTCCTTTTGTCCATTCTGATATGGGTTTTTCACTTTATTACTACTCGTGGTTCCATTTCGTTACCGCTCTTGGGACAATGGCAGGTTTTGCGGCTTTGAGTTTCATTCAAAGGGAGTTCAAAAAGAAGCGGATAAAGGCTTATTATTACCCTCTGGTGATATTCGGAATTGGCGTTCTTGGACTGCTTGCAGCAAAAGTTGTATCTCCAACCCTTTATACGCTGATCATAAACGCTCCAAATACTGTTTTTGGGCTTCAGACGGGTGGACCTGCTACAATCCAGGAAGCTAGCTCTATGTTTTACTACAAGGGAAGTTTTACTTTCGAAAGGGCCTTTCAAAATTTCACTGTTTTCGGATTCCTTGTCTCAACTCTCGGCATATTAATTCTTGCAGCAGGTTTGTTCCGGAAATCGAAGCCTGAAAAAGTGCTTGTTCTCGTCTGGAGTATTTTTATGCTCCTGGCAATCTACGGCCAGGTCCGTTTTGCGTATTACTATTCAATAAATGTTTCAATTCTCAGTGCCTATGTTGGAGGTCTGCTGCTTGAGGTGGTAAAATGGAACGAACTGGATGAAAAGTTCAAGAGCACTGTAAAGTCATCTGCAGACATTAAAAGTTTTTTTAAATTTATCAAAATAGAACAGATCATTGCAGTTCTTGCCCTGGTACTCATTCTGATCTATCCTGCATACGGGTCTGCAATGCTATATGCAAAAAATACAGGTGGCGAACCCAATGAGCCCTGGATGGAAACTTGTATATGGCTCCACTCAAACACTCCTGATCCGGGCATGGATTACAATGCCATCTATGAAGCTCCCAAAAACGGAGAACTCTTCAAGTATCCTGATGCTGCATATGGTGTAATGTCCTGGTGGGATTACGGACACTACATCGAAACAATTGGGCACAGGATGCCCAATGCGAATCCCTTCCAGGCCGGGGTAGGAGGGCGCAGAGGAAGTATTAACGAAGAGAACCAGCCAGGA
>NZ_JAVKPK010000048.1:0-29430 GCF_031461075.1 Methanosarcina baikalica
AATAAAGGCAAAATGTCAAAAACATTAGAAAGTTTCAAAAATATACGTTTGAGTAACTAGGGAGGTTTTCAGAAAAAACAATAGCAGGAAAAATTATGAAAATTGGAAGGACATCTGCGGAAAGTCGGTTATAAAAAATTTTGTGAGAATATAGATGACTTTTTTTGCTTGCTCCAATGTATGTGAAAAGAGCATTAGAGAAATATAGTCTTTGAGTGTCGATATTTTTGTCAGGGATCGCTCTTTTAATGCAGAAATCTACAAAAATAATATAATTATTCCCTGCGAACTTCACCAAAATAATTATAAACAATTAACTCCATAAAAAAATGTATGGGAAACGAAATAATGGGAATCGAAATAAAAATTAATGCAGGTGCAGATGCAGCAACATCAAGCGTCAGCGCTACAGGAAGACTGTGGCACGTAATCACCGATAAAGAGAGAAAAAGTTTTGGAGTGGAAGATGCAGCCCTCTGTAAAGCTGTTGAGAAGTTTTTTGGGAGATACCCAAATGATGCATTCCTTCACGGCCCCACGAATTCAGATTGGAATCAGCTTTACGAGACCTATGGCTGGCCAGAAGTAAACACTGTACTTTGGGTCCAGAGTGCGACAATAATGGGGATTACCACCGAACCTGTGATAGTAGCTACCAAGACATTCACGAATAACAGCACGAAAAAAGCGACTTTCGATGCCAGCATTTCAGACCAGGTATCAAATACTATAGAGAGCAACTGGTCAGAAAGTAATACACTCGAAGTAAAGCAGATGATAAAATATGAATGTGGTTTCCTTGGATCTGGAGGAGGAGGAGAAACCTCTATAAGTTACAGTCATTCATGGGGGGAGGGAGGATCAGAAAGCAAAGAGGTTACAGTAGGCAGTACTTCAGGAGTCACTGTCGAGTTAGATCCTAAAGAATCAATTGAAGCCGTACTCACCGCAAACAGGGGAGTGATGAAAGTTAGAATTGTTTACATTGCTGTTTTAAGCGGTGCTATTGCTCTTAACTACAACCCAAGGTACAAAGAACATCATTTCCACCAACTTAACGTTGATTCTGTTATGAGAACATCTGGTATTCCGAATAGCCAAACATTTACAGAAGACATAGAGGTTGGCTATTACTCAAGTTCAAAAATAGAAATCAGGGACCCACTGGGGAAATTGAAAGGAATGGTTTCCTCAGCTGACAAAGCGGCACCCCTTAGAATATAAGCCATGAGACAAATAACCCTTGACGAATAAACGATCAGGTCTGAATTGTAAGGAGCAGAGAAAAATAAAATCTATTTGTTCCTTATATGATCAGATTTCCTGATTACTTTTTCGGGCTCTCATGCAGTCACATTCTTAATTCTTTCCATGACAAACCGTATCCTGGAAGATTGTGAGGGAGTAGTTTGCTTTTGAGCGATTGTGTCTGTTTTTTTGGGTTGCTGCTCATACTGATGTTCTGCCATGATTGGACATCCTGTGTTGAGAACAGTACAAAATTAAAAATATTAAAACTAAATTAAACTGTAAATTAATAAATGCTATTGCTTTTATTTTTTTATGTTTCAGAAAAATCCCTTCCATTTGTATACATTGGGTAAAATGAAAACACAGTATTTTGCTTTAAAATAAATTTTAGAATTATGCTTTGATGTACGAACCTTTTCACATAGAACGTTCGGATTTTTGAAGAAAATCACTTATTTTTCTATCAATTTTTAGAATATTCCTCACAAAATACGAACTTCTTAGTATTTTGTTCGTATAGTATCTCTCATGAATTATAGTATCTCTCGTGAATAATGGACTCGTTACCTCTGATGGAACAAAGGTTCTTACAGTTACAGAATATGATTGGTCTGTAAATTTCATTCATTGGTCATCGGTTAAGAAATTTTCTTTCCTGAAGGCTATCGATTTTATGTCATAAATTGGCCTCAAATTTTAGCCTCTTTACCTAAAATCAACACCTCGTTCCAGTTCAAAGTCTATCTATATTTTGGGCATATGTCAAGGGAATGAATACAATTTATCATGATTCCTCACTTAACCGAAGACGCATGTATATCAGTCAAGCCTTCGGTATATCTTTCGCCTATTCTACAGGAATTGTTAAGGCTGCATCTGCCATCGTATCTGACAAACATTTGTTTGTCATAGAACTCTTTGCTGTAATTTGCCGATCCAGAAACACCAACGATCTGATCATGAAAATGCTTTTTACAATTAGGACAAATCCAGTATGTAGTATTGCAGTTTAGGGTGCCATAACTCGTGAGAAGTGAACGGGTGTAGTGAGAGTTCACATTTAATTTAGCGCCACAAAAATCACAACGAGTAGGAGATATTAAAGAGAACAGAGAATGAAAGCGATTTTCAACCAGCAATTTTGACAAAGGAATTAAGATATTGCCTTCAAATAGCGTTTTTACAATTGAATTATCGATTGATTTATTTCCTCTCCCCATTAAAAAGAATTAATCTCAATGAAATTAAATTTTATTGTTTTGCACGATTGAGAAAAAAGAGGTAGACCAGAAAATAATAAAAAGTCTCCAAATTAAAGAAAATTAAGGCTTTTTTACAGAATCAGGCATTTTAAGATTCCGAATAAACTTTTGTGAATTCCGCACCAATTGTAATCATAATTGAGGAATAATAGATCAAAAGAAATAATCCTACAATCGATCCGATCACTCCATAGACACTTGCAGGGTTGCTGTATGTGAAAAAAATTCCAATAGCATATTCACCTATAGTTATGAGAATTACTGTTACTAGTGATCCTACAAAAACAGACCTCAAATCAAGACTTGTATTGGGGAGTACTCTATACACAAGCATGAAAAAAAGGATGAGAATAAGGAAACTGGATATGGAACCTGCATAATCAGCAATTACAGGTGAAAATGGCAAAAGTTCATGGAACAAGCTTGAACCCATATAAATAACTCCCTTAATACTTATACTTATTATGAGAAGTCCTCCAAAAAATATAACAAAAGTAAAAGACATGATTGCGTTTTTCACTAAATCTTTAACACTATTGGACATAACAGGCTTAATATCCCATGCTATCTCAAGGAAACTCTTTAAATGTCTGAAAATGTTGCTTGCACTCCAGAGAATGAGTACAAGACCTATTAATGCGCTTATCGAGAGAGAATTAATTTCTGGAATACGTTCGAAAAGTACAATTATCATATTGATTATTCTCTCATCAATGGCTCCTTGTAGGTAATTTATTATTTCATCCTGAAGGTGTTTTGACCTAAAAAAAATACTTCCTATGGATACCGAAAATAACAGGAGAGCTGGGAAACTCAATATAAAATAAAATGCCAGCGCGGCACTATAAGTCATTGCATCGTCTTCTATCCATTCCTTTACTGTTCTGGTAACCAGATTTACTATGTACCCCCAGATCATATTCTCCTCTAATTTATAATATTTGTACTTTTGAGCCAAACCCAAAACTCAAAATTGCTTCTTTAAATCTTGTATTCTGAATAATCGATCGAATTTCTGATCATGGAAAACAGTTGTGAAACTCATACTGATTGAGAATAAAAGTGATTTTGGTATGAGCTCAATAAATGAATTGATCCGGGCTTTCAATTTAGCTTTAATAACCATATGTTACTGGCTTTGTAAGCGTGGATCTTGTCTTCCCTCGCGAGCCAGCCGATGGCCATTATAACAATTGAGGCATCAAATCCATCTTCAGCAAGATAATTCTTTATCTGGCTCAGGGTACATTCTCCTTTTTCTAGCCTGCGGTAAAGTACGCCTGCGGCTTCTCCGATTTTTAAATTCAGATCTTCTGTATCCATGCTCGGTCCTTCCGAAAATTTTTCACTTATAATGCGGTTTAGGGCTGATTCCCCGTCCTCAATTTTTTGATAAAGCGCTCTGGAAGTTTTTCCAATTTTTGAATTCAGGTCTTCCATATCCATAAAATGTTCCTCCTAAAATAATAAAAGGTCTCTGATTTTTGCATTTTTTTGATTGAAACACTGAATTTGTAGGCAGAATTCTGTTCAGTCAAACTCAAAATAAGATCTCTTAAGATTTCAATTCAAGTGCAATCGTTTAAGATTTGTAACCAGTCAAAAAGCCTAGCGAATTTTTAGTTTTGCAATAATCGTAGAATCCCGTAACCTTGCTTCATCGGAGATAATAATTGCAGATTTTTGAGCAACAATCCAAAAACGATAGCAAGAAAAATGTTATTTTCTTGAAGATATCTGCAGAAGGTCTGCTAGGTTTATAGTCAAAAAATGTCAAAAATATCAAAAATATGCAGCCCAAGGTTGATAATCGGTAGCCTCGGTTCCAAAATATCAGTTATGCAGGGTCAGTGTAATTGCTTAATTAGCCAGTATGTTTCCCCAAGAAAGATCTACCAAATTGACAACCCGTGCGTTGCGACATATTAGGAATTAGACGGCTGGGTGCAGGCGCATGATACGCCACTCTTTTACTTCCCAAATGCCTTCTTAATTTGTCCTACCTTGTCTTGTGCCTCACCTTCTATCTTTTCAATACTACCTTCGGCTTCCAACTCGTGATCCTTGGTCAGCTCCCCTATAATCTCCTTAATCCCACCTTTCACTTTGTGAAGCTTACCTTCCACTTGGTCCTGAGTGCTTGTTTTCATGGTACTTCCCTTTTCTAAAGTCTCTTTTTAATCTTGGAAATTGTCTGCTGTTATCGTCATCGATATCGTTGTTACTGTCCTCGATGTAGTTATTATCGTTTTATCGTTTGGTCATATTACTCATATTTCCGTCTGTTATGTTACCGGCCATATCACTCATATTTCCGGTCATATTACCCATATTTCCAGCCATGGTTCCAGTCATGATTCCAGTCATATCTCCGGTCATATTACCCATATTTCCAGCCATGGTTCCAGTCATGATTCCAGTCATATCTCCGGTCATATTTCCAGTTATATTACCCCTACCGACTATGTTTCCGGTCATGACTTCAATCATGTTACTCATGTTTCCAGTCATGTTACCCCTGCCGACTATGTTTCCGGTCATGACTTCAATCATGTCACTCATATTCCCAGTCATGTTACCCTTATCGGTCATGTTACTGGTCATATTTCCGGTCATGTTACTGGTCATATTTCCAGTCATGGTTCCAGTCATGGTTCCAGTCATGGTTCCAGTCATATTTTCGGTCATGTTACTGGTCATATTTCCAGTCATGGTTCCAGTCATGGTTCCAGTCATGTTACTCATGTTTCCGGTCATGTTACTCATGTTTCCGGTCATGTTTCCAGTCATGTTTCCAGTCATATTACATGTCATATTTCCGGTCATGTTACTCATGTTTTCAGTCATGTTATCCATGTTCCCGGTCATGTTTCTAGTCATATTACATGTTATGACTCCAGTCATGTTCCCGGTCATGTTACCCATATCGGTCATGTTTCCATTCATGACTCCAGTCATGTTACATGTCATATTCCCAGTCATGTTACTCATGTTTCCGGTCATATTAAATGTCGTATCGTTCTCTCCAGTCTGCGCTTGCGTGAACCCCAGAGGAAAAACTAGGAATAAAACTAACAAAGAAACTATCAATTTCATTTTCATTCTTTACCCCATATGCAATTAGACTATTTGGGCCAACTGCATGAATTTGCCTAATTAAATAAAAATGGATTTAAAATACTCAATGTAATAATAGAGAGCTGGTTTATGAATAGGCGATCTCCAATAACTATTTACCTTCCACAGATTACCTTCCACAGATGTCTGACAAATTTATTTATTTTCATCGCTAATATCTAAATATCGAAAACATCGAATTTTGATTTAGATTTCGTTATGCTTTTTACAACGCATTCTCTTGACCATCACGGAATCGTTTGTAGTAAAAGCAATGCTTTTCAATTGTCTTTGTTTCACTGCCAGTCGCCTTAAACGAATTCTCAATATTTTGAGAATCGCATTTTGGGATTATTTCATCACATATTCGTCGATTAAACGTTAAATGCGCCCATAAAAAAAGAAATGATCGCGAGTATAACAAAGATTATGACGAGCCACCTAGCAATCTCCATAGAGAACCCGGCAATTCCCCGTGCGCCCAATACATACGCAATCAATGCTAATACTAAAAGGGCTACTGCAAGTCCTATCAAATCAATTATGTTTCATTCCCCCTGTGGTTATTTTAACCGATAAATTAACTATTATATTATGGTATAGGGCTTACGCAGTTGAACTGGGAAATAAGTATCTTGAGACTCCAAACGATCTAAATAATAATATTTATGACAGATATTCTCGTTCTTTATTTTGTACCTTAACTGCATAAGTCCTATCAGAAACAATTATACCTCTCATTTTTGGGAAAATGTAGAAGAGTCTTGTGTTTACGATTTTCAACAACTCACTGAAGTGATCCCAGCTTCTCTGCTGATATATCTTCTGGAATTCTCGTTTGCTCCAACACTTCCTTCTTCCAGTAAGGTTGATATCCGTAGTAAATATACACTCTGGATAGTTCCTCACAAGTTAAAGGCCATGTGCCCTTCTCAAAGCCTTCTGCATTTTCCAGGACTTCTCTATCGATATCAAGGACGAAAGCGTGCTCATACAGCTCCAGTTTAAGGGCTTGCCAAGGGATAGCAAATAGTCTATTGCCCATACCCAGGAACCCTCCAAAAGAAAGCACTGCATATGCTATCCTTCCATTTTTCAAGTCAATCATAAAATCTTCGACCTGTCCTAGATCCTCACCAGCTCTATTGACAACCCTATCTCCTTTTAGTGTGCTTGCTGACAAAAAATTTGAATTATCTCTACTTACCATAATTCCCAACTCCATACCTAAATTTATTTTAAACAAACGTATCTACAATTGGTTGTATCTGCAAGTTACTGAAAACAGTGAGTATAATAAGCTCTCTACTTTTTTCTAAACATGAAAATTGTGCCTGATTTTTCAGATTTAATCAATAACTCACAGTCAAAACCTATTATTTAGATGTCTCTATTTTGACATCTGGATTTGATACTGTCTCGTCTTTTAGTGCTGCATTAGTTTTGCCTGCAGCTTCTGGCGCAATATTTTTGTCTGTTTCACTCATGTTTTTTACCTCTGTATATTTTTATTCAAATGGGTTATGAATTTAGCTTCCTCAAATATCCCATATGATCGTTTTATGCAGAGAAGTTATAAATTTAGATTCTCCAAATATCCTGCATGATATACTAGTATATTAGCTTTATAAATAACCATGTATATTCTAAATTTATTTCAAATGACAAAACAAATCAAAAATTAGTGTTTAAGTTTTAATGCAAAATATAAAAGATATAGCGAAAAATGTAGTTTCTTGTCCGAATCTTCGGAAACCGGCACAGAGTCGACGCAAAAAAACTATAAAAATTTATAGCAACATTTTAAGGTAAAACGTTGCTATCCCAAAATAAAAAGTATAATAAAATATTTCAGTAATTCCTTTCAATATTGAAAATAAAATTGGTTTGTGGATAATCTCTTTTATTACCTGAAGTTCCACTCCAAAAATGAACATTTCAAGATTTTTGCCTATGCATCTCTATGCCAGATTGTTCCATAGTATATAGGAATATACTTGTTTACTCCGACTACCGCTCGATTAAGTGTGAAATAATGTTTAGGAACACATAGTACGCTTAAAAATAATCCTCAAGAGGCTCTATTATACTGACCTCTATTTCATTTTCTGGTTAACATGGTAACTTCCATGGATTAAATTTCAGTTTAGATGGTTTGGGCTTACTCTAAAGCTTATGGTTGAACGTTTTGGATATGGCTAGACTAATACATTAGAGGCATTTTAAAAGCGTTTTGTTGGATTAGTTCTGTTTGATTACTTTCTGGTATTTGTGATTTTACAGAACGTTCGGTACATTGCAAATTTTAATATATTGTTTGTTCTTTTTCGGTTTAAAGTTCGAGAGATAATTATACAAATCTTCCCAGCCTATTTTTTTCAATGCAGCGTGTCGTTCTCCATGTGGATATGGACTATTTTTATGCAGCCATTGAGGAGCGGGAAAACCCTGAGCTTCAGGGAAAAGCAGTTGTGATTTGCATGCTTTCCGGACGGAGCGAGCTGAGTGGAGCTGTAAGTACCTGCAATTATGTCGCGCGAGAGGCCGAGATCAGGGCGGGTATGCCCTGTTCGAGGGCAAAAAAGCTGAGTCCCGATGCCGTCTTTTTGCCTGTCAGGAAGGACTTCTACACCTCGGTTTCGGACAGGATTATGGAAATTCTCAGGAGTTATGCAGACGTCAGGGAGAATGGAGATGCCTTTGAGCAAATCAGTATTGATGAAGCATTCCTGGAGATTACAGAGAAAACAGGCTGGGACTTTAGCCTTGCTTTTGACATAGGAAACCAAATTAAGAAGGAAATAAAAGAAAGAGAAAAGCTGACCTGTTCTGTGGGGATAGGGCCGAATAAGCTTATCGCCAAGATGGCTTCCTCTGTAAAAAAACCCAACGGGATCACAGTCGTAAGTCCAGACAGGCTTGAGAGTTTTCTCTGGCCTCTCAAAGTGTCCAAACTCTGGGGAATCGGGGACATAACTGCAGGAAAACTGCAGGAAATGGGCATATTTACAATAAAAGACCTTGCCGAACACGATGTTATCGACCTGGTTTCCACCTTTGGAAAAACCCGCGGAATCTGGCTTAAACAGGCTGCGGCAGGAATCGACGATTCTCCCCTGAAAGAAAGGGGAGGCTCCGAACAGATCGGGCGGATTGCAACGCTGCCCGAAGATACCCTCGATATTAAGCTGATTTTCCCTCTTCTTGACAGGCTGGCAGGAGACGTAATCTCAAAACTTGGTTCAAGGGAACTTTCCTTCAGGGTTGTAACCGTTACGGTCATAAATTCAAATTTCAGGATGTATACAAAAAGCCGTACGCTAAACCATCCTGCTTATTCAAAGGAAGTCCTTCTCGAAGTGGCTCGCGAAATCCTCCATGCTTTCCTTTCGGAAAGCCAGGCTGAATTCAGGCGTGTAGGAGTCAGAGTAGGAGAACTCCAGAAAAGGACAGGTCAAAAAAGTCTTTTTGATTATTGAGTTTTGCCCCATTGAGATTTATGTTTACCTCTACTTTAGGTACCGAAAGGATTGGTTCCTCGCAGTAACTGGTTCCTCGCAGTAACTGGTTTCTCACAGTAACTGGTTTCTCACAGTAACTGGTTCCTTAAAGTAATTTCTGCAAATTATTTTTGCTTTCACTTGCGGCAGCCGAAAAAATTTAGATGAATTTTATAAGCGGACAGACTTCGATACACGCCCCGCAGTGAATACAGTTTTCTCTGATCCTTACCCTCTTTTCTTTTATTTCAATCGCATTGTGCTCACAGTGGCCCATGCAAATCCCGCACCCCTGGCAGAGCAAAGCCCTTCTTACCGAGAATTCAACCATTCTCATAAGCTTTTTCAGCACCTTTTCGTTTTCGCTTCTCCCGTTTACATTTCCCGAGGCAAATACCTGCGCTCTGGACTCTCCGAAGGCGACCGACGCAGCACCTTCTATAAAAGAAACATTCCCGATCGGGTTAAGCATTCCGCTTTCTTCCAGGGTTTCTATATCTATTGCCTGCCCGAAACTTCCGTCCGCAGACATTCCTCCTGCCTTGCAGGGTCTGTATCCGGTTGCAACCTCAAAATGGAGTTCCTTCGGGGCTTCCTGGGATGGGATCAGGGAAATTCCTTTTTTCTCCGCAAGTTCCTGGAGAACCCGCGGATATCGTTTGTAACGCCATAAGCCGTACTTTACCCATTCAGGGGAGAGCCCCATTCGCTCTGCATAGTCAAGGAGGTGAGAATTGAGTTTATTCGCAAGCTCAGGATGGCTTTCTTTTAGTTGTAAAAAGTCGGCAAGGGACGAAGAAGGGCAGAGCCAGCACCCCATCCGGTCATAACCCTTCTCATAAGCCGGATTGTAAGGAGCTTTTGTCCTGAAAAGGTAAAGCCAGATATGAAGAGCTGTCCATTCCTGTATCGGAGAAGCTCCTACCTGGTTTCCTACCCAGGGATTTTTCCAGACTTTCTTGCTAATTGAACGGGCATGGGATTCATACTGGCGCTGTCCTATGAAACTCAGGCAGCCTCCATCATAGTTTTCATCAATTAGCCGGGCAATAGGCCCAAGTTTGCAGATCTTGCAGCACCAGCGGGTGTCCATGGTAGGAGGGCCAAAAACGTTTATCGAATCCCAAAAAGAATTTCCTGCACTTGCAGTCCTGAGCTCTTTTCCATAGTACTCGGTGACCTTTTTGACGTTTTCAAGGGTTTCCGGGAATTCAAGCCCAGTATCTGCAAACATGATTTCGTAATCATCCAGAGTCTCATCAACTAGCTGGAGCACAGCAAGGCTATCCTTACCCCCTGAATAGGACACGCTGACCGTCATGTTCATGCTCTCTGCGACATTTTTTATGAAAGTGTGGGAATTTTCTATCATAGTGTCCAGAATTTTTTCGTTGGCTTTTACGGCATCTTCCCAGCTCTGCCCGGCAGAATTTATCTTTTGAGGCTTTGGCTCTCCGCTCCAGCGCGGTTTTACTGCATTCCCGCGTTTTTCCTCACACATTTCCTTTCCCGCCATTCGGGCACGCCCACAGCAGATTACTTCTCCTGCAGGGTTCAGGACAACGACCTCATCTTCTTTCCTTATTTCGGGATCTGCATCAAGAACACCAGGCGCCAGAACACTTGCTCCCTTTTTGAGAATAAAAGGTACAATTTCCTGCTCGATAACAACCCATTTCTTCAGGCCTTTTATATCCCTGCCCTGGAAAAGCCTTCTTGCCCCTTCAAGCCTGGGCAGCAGGACCCATTCACAGCTCTCAATTTCGAACCTGAGAGACGCAAGGACTTCCCCATCGACTATAATCTCGTCCATGCGGTCTTCATATGGAGCTTTATTTAACACTACAAGGTGACCTTCGGATATGAGTGGAGCATTGAACTGTTTTTCAGAAACAGAGTTTATGCGTTTTATATCATAATCAAAAGCAGGGCGAATATCCCCTGGTGGGGTGACCTCTACCTTTTTTGTATTTTTCCCGCATCCGCACCTTTTTCCGAGTACAGGCACATTACAGGCCTCGCACCAGTGCAGAAGCATTTTGCCGAGATATGCTGGTCTGGACATGTCATGCAGATTGAGAGAGGTTCACCTTTAAAAGGGTTTGGCTTCTCATCCGGGTTTCCTTACATTCTCTTAATAAGTTCCTGGGTACATGTGTCTCGGTACATGTGCCTTACATGTGACTTATCCGTGTCCACCTTTCAGATATTTCAAAAATAAGAGTAACATAATTATATCGAATGCAAAATATGAGGTATTGGGGAAACTTCATGGTAGTCATAAAAGAAATCGATTCTGTAGCATTCGGAAAAATCCTTACAATCCTTTACGGAACAATGGGTTTCGTTTTCGGACTTGTCACAACAATCGCTGCTTTTATGGGATTTTCGATGCCAAAAAAATTCGGGATCTTTTCCTTGATTTTCGGGAAATGGGCTGTACTCAGTTTACCTGTATTTTATGGAGTATCTGGATATCTCATAGGACTTATTGCGGCTAGCCTTTACAATTCTTCAGTGGGCTCAAAAAAAGGCTTCAAGGTGGAGCTCTTGCGCTGAGTATATGGTTTCATAGAAAAAAACTTAAATTACTGGTCTTTAGTGCCTTGATAGTTTACCTTTTAGTACTCTTGTAGGTTAATTCTTTTAATTCCTGCCTCTTTTCTACTATTCTGCTTTGATTCTCGCCTCTTTTTTATTATACTGCTTGATTCTCACCTCTTCTTCTATCATCCTGTAACCTTTTTCTCATTCATTCCCGGTTCAGAAAAATTTCGACATTAGAGACGAACCCGGTATACAATGTTCTAAAAAATTACATTCTTTACAGGATTTATCTTCTTTTCTCCCGGGCATGAATCCGGCTTTTATTTTTTCCACATTTCTGCCTATTTGAAGAACTTCCCGTCTATCTGAACTTCGAATAATTACTTTCCGGAGCAGGCCGAAACTTACATATTCCACAAAAGCAAAAGGCACTTCCTTCCCATTCTCGGCTTCAAGAAGAAGGATAAGAGCTGCGGCATGAATCCGGTCAGAAGCCCATACCCCCTGCTCAGGGCAGTTTCCGGACTTTATGATTGACGGAACCTGTGTGCCCTCAAAACAAACCAGTTTGGATGGGACACCTTTAAGGTTGAGTTTTCCTGATGAAAGAAATGGCTCGGTTTTAACAGGTGTGAGTGCCGCAAGCATAGGGTCTTTCCCATATTCTTCAAGTGCACTTAGAAGGTTAGCTGCAATTTCGGGAATTTTAGCTCTTGCCCGCACCTCTCCTTCATCGAGAATCTCCTTCGCAATACCTGCAAGTTCTCGCGGAAACATAATGGGCAGGTCTCTATATGTCTGTGCAAGGGAAATTTCCAGTTCTTTACAGAGGTTATCGGCATTTAACGAACACTCCTTCACAATTTCTGGGTAAGTCAGGGAGAGTTCTTTCAGGAGCATTCGTTCGAGCCTTAAAGCGTTTATTTCCGGGAGCAGTTCAAAGCCCCTACTGACAAAGTATACCTTTCTCGGACAGTTAATATATAAAACAATATCCGAGACATTTATCTCTGGATTAGTTGACTCGGTGGGCATCAGATACTAATTTCTTTTACAAGTGTTATAAATTTTTGCGACAGATTACTGTACCTCAACACAAAAAGTTCTGCGACAATCGTCGAACTCATATTCGTTAGATATATATGCTAATGTTTCCTCTTAGGGTACGTAAGTCATGACATACAATGAATCCTCAGAAAATCTGCGTAACCGTTTGGCGGAAAAAATGGCTGGAGATATTACTCTTTCAGAAAAACCTGGAGAGTCACTCAAAAAATGGAGATCGAACTTCGAAATATCCCAGACAGATATTGCAAATTACCTTAAGGTTTCCCCCTCTGTTATCAGCGATTATGAAAGCGGGAGACGGAAGTCTCCAGGAACACTAATCATAAAAAAAATCGTAGAATCTATTCTCGAGATCGATATGGATCGGGGAAGCAAAAAAATTCACGCTTATGAGTCAATACTCAACGCCGAAAATAGTACTAAATCCATTTACTCAACATATGAGTATACACTCCCGATACAGCTTGCGAAATTGGTTAACCTTATCGAAGGAGAGGTCGTCTATAAAGGAGTGGAGAGACCTCTTTATGGTTTCTCTGTTGTCGACAGCCAGAGGGCCATTCTGGAACTTTCTTCCCACGAGTTCCAGAAGCTCTACGGATGGAGTACGGACAGGGCCATGGTCTTTACGAAGGTCAGTACCGGGAAATCCCCACTGGTAGCCATCCGGGTTACCAACCTCAAACCCGGCGCTGTGGTACTTCACGGGCTTCGAAAAGAAGAAGTCGAACCTGTTGCAATCAAGATGGCGGAAGTCGACCGTATCCCCCTGGTCGCAACTACAATGGACCTCGACCAGATTGTCCAGTTACTGAGAAAATACAGTCAATACTATGCCAGGGAATGAAACCCCTGAATACTGACGCCCTGAAACACTCAAAAACAGGTGAAAACAATGACTATTGGAATAGTATCTTACGGTGCTTATGTTCCCAGATACCGTATAAAAATCGAGGAAATTGCCCGGCTCTGGGGTGATAACGCAGAGGCTCTTAAAAATGGCCTTATGGTATATGAAAAATCCGTGCCTGATGTCGATGAAGACGCAGCAACCATAGCTGTGGAAGCGGCAAGATATGCAATGGCAAGAAGCGGAGTCGATCCCAGCAGGATAGGGGCAGTATACACGGGTTCGGAGAGTCATCCCTATGCCGTAAAGCCGACAAGTACGATTGTTGCCCAGGCTATAGGAGCGACCCCCAACATGACTGCAGCAGACTTCGAATTTGCCTGTAAGGCAGGGACAGCCGCAGTCCAGGCTTGCATGGGATTGGTGGGCTCAGGGATGATCGATCTGGGCCTGGCCATAGGAGCAGACGTTTCCCAGGGAGCCCCAGGTGACGCCCTTGAGTACACTGCAGCTGCAGGCGGAGTTGCCTGTCTCCTCGGAAGAAAAGAGTCCGAGATTGCCGCAATCATTGAGGGCACTTATTCTTTTACAACTGACACCCCTGACTTCTGGAGAAGGGAAGGAATGCCTTACCCTGAGCACGGAGGCCGCTTTACAGGAGAGCCAGGTTATTTCAAGCATGTAATTAACGGCGCAAAAGGCCTTCTGGATAAACTTGGGACAAAGCCTGAAGATTATGATTATGCGGTTTTCCACCAGCCAAATGGTAAGTTTCCGAGCAAAGCCGCAAAAATGCTGGGTTTCACCAGAACCCAGATTACTCCCGGACTTGTGGTTCCAAAGATCGGGAATACGTATTCAGCTTCCTGCCTTATGGGAATTGCCGCAACTCTGGATCAGGCAAAACCAGGGGATAGGATTTTTGCAACTGCTTTCGGGTCTGGAGCAGGATCCGACGCTTTTAGCATAACAGTTACAGATAGGATCGAAGAAATCCAAAACAGGGCTCCGACAGTTTCCGAACTGATTAAAAATCCTATATATATCGACTACGCAAGGTATGCCAGGCATAAAGGTAAGATTCGCCTGGCCTGAAAACGGGGTGAAATAAAATGAGAGACGTAGCAATTATCGGAGTAAAGAATACCAGGTTCGGGGAACTCTGGGAACAGTCCCTGAGGGACATAGTGGTAGAAGCCGGGATAGGAGCAATCGCAGATGCAGGTGTTAGCGGAAAAGAAATCGATGCTCTCTATGTAGGAAACATGAGTGGAGGCCGGTTTGTTGACCAGGAACACATAGGGGCTCTTATTGCGGATTATTCGGGGCTTTCCAGGAACCTGCATGTTCCGGCTACCAGAGTTGAAGCTGCCTGTGCTTCGGGTGGACTTGCCATGCGCCAGGCCATCATGTCTGTGGCTTCAGGTTATAGCGATATCGTGGTTGCAGCAGGAGCAGAAAAAATGACTGATGTCGGCTCTGAAGAAGCATCTTCAGCTCTTGCAGCAGCAGCTGACCGGGAATGGGAAGGCATGGCAGGGGCAACTTTCCCCGGGCTCTATGCAATGATTGCAAAGCTGCATATGCACAGGTACGGGACCACCAGCGAACAGCTTGCCGAGGTTGCCGTAAAGAATCATAAAAATGGCTCTTTTAACCCCATTGCTCAGTATAAAAACGTAATTAGTGTGGACGATGTGTTGAACTCTATAATGGTAGCAGATCCTCTGCATATTTTTGACTGTTCTCCAATAACAGATGGGGCTTCAGCTCTTGTGCTTGCTCCTGCCGACGTTGCCCATAAATACACTGATACTCCCATTTACATCAAGGCAACAGCCCAGGCTAGTGACACGATTGCGCTTCATGACAGGAGGGACATAACAACCCTGGATGCAACTGTAGTGGCTGCAGAGCGGGCATATTCCATGGCAAAACTGAGACCTGAAGATATCGATCTTGTGGAAGTACACGATTGCTTTACTATTGCCGAGATATGCGCTATTGAAGACCTCGGGTTTGCAGAGAAAGGGAAAGGCGGAATTGTCACTGCAAACGGAGAAACTGCAATAGGAGGCAGAATTCCTGTCAACACATCAGGAGGCCTCAAAGCCTGCGGACATCCTGTAGGAGCAACAGGCATAAAACAGGCTGTTGAAATCGCAACCCAGTTGCGTGGGGATGCAGGCAAGCGCCAGGTAGCAGGCGCAGAGTACGGGATGACCCACAATGTTGGAGGGTCAGGAGCGACAGCAGTAGTACATATCTTCTCAAGGGAGAGGTGATATCCGATGTCTTCCGTTCCAAGATTCTGGAGAAATCTCGGCAGCAGGTATAACCTTGAAGGTACCCGCTGTAAAGAATGTGGGGAATATTTCTATCCCCCGCGTAACGTTTGCGTAAACTGCAGGCGTGTGGGCCAGATTGAACCTTATAAATTCAAAGGCACTGGCGAAATCGTAACCTATACATTAATCCACACAGCTGCGGAAGGTTTTGAAAACCAGGCCCCTTACACCCTTGCAATAATCAAACTGGATGAAGGGCCGCGCCTTACTTCTCAGGTGGTTGGCAACCCCGAAAAGATGCATATCGGAATGAGGGTAAGACCCGTTTTCCGTAAGCTCGGGGAAGACGGCGAACACGGCATGATTTACTACGGTACCAAATTCGTCCCTGCAGATGCCTGAGTAGATCCGAATTTTCCGGATTCTGTTAATAGATTACTTAATTGAATATTTTCCCGGCTTTAACGGGCTTTAACTGGAGATGTCTGGAAACTATGATTGAAGTAGAAGTCAAGGTCAGAGCGGATCATTCAAAGGTCCGCTCCATCCTTAAGAAAATAGGAGCAATAAAAATCGGGGTTGAGAACCAGTCCGATACCTATTTTGCAGCTCCTCACAGGGATTTTGCAAAAACCGACGAGGCACTCAGGATCCGTTCCCTGGACGGCCAGGCTGTGTTGACTTACAAAGGCCCCAAACTTGATGCTGTCTCCAAAACCCGGGAAGAACTTGAAACTCCTGTAGACGAAGCCACTACCACAGAAATACTCCATGCCCTTGGCTTCCGAGAAGCCGGAGTCGTCCGTAAAATAAGGGAAGTCTTCAGGGCAGGAGAGATAACTGTCTGTCTGGACGCAGTCGAAGGGCTCGGAGAGTTTCTGGAAGTCGAAATAGTAGCTGAAAACGAAAAAGAGCTCGAAATTTCAAGGGCAAAGTTATTTGAATTACTAAAACAGTTCGGCGCAGGGGAAAAGGATTCTATCCGGACTTCTTATCTCGAAATGGTACTGGAAAAAAGTAATGATTAACGCATCCGGATAACTCCATTATTTTTTCAACTATGTTTATAAGAGCTTATCCTGAAACCCATTTTGTTCTTAGGCATTAAAAATTTTTAGGATTGTTTTCATGATTTGAAACTCCATTGATTATTCAATACAAGTTTCTAAAAAGCAAGTTTTGAGTTTTGAGATAAACTCTTAAAATATTATTATCCTCTGGATTGTATAATTATTACGTAGTCCTTCTCATATACGTAACTGCCCCCAGCAACGCTGAAAGTACCCAGACAGGGCTTATGAAAGGAGTAGTATTTGGTTTCCGGGTCTGATTGGAATTTTCTTCCTTCTCGGTTGTTGTTCCCGTATTCTCTGTCGTTTTGGTATCGTTTGCGTCATTAACGGTTTGATTTCCTTCTTGCTTGTCTAATGCTCCTGTATTTTCTACTATTTCGGTCTCGTTAGTCTTATTTCCTGTTTGATTTTCTTCCGGCCACTTGCCCTGAGTTTTCAACTCCTTAATTACTGCATCTCTGTCTGAAGCCGGGCGTTTCCCTGGAAAGCCAAAAGTCACACGGAAAAGCTGTTTATTTAGATCTGCATCTTTTAACATTATAAGTACGGATTCATTCAAGGTAAACTCGGCTTCATCTTCGGTCCATAAATTGGTTCCTGTTTCGGTTCTCACTTTTATAGTCTTTGCAGGCAGGGGATTATAAAGCCACTCGTTAACTGTAATTGTAAAAATCGTGTATTTGCCGTAGTCAATCATCTTACTTACTGTACCTATTACTATGCGGTCAGAGTTATCTATCTGATACGGAATTTCGTCCGTTTTTGCATCTAACATGGCTGCTGCTAGGCTTGGAGTCAAAAGAAGCAGTATAAGTGCAAAAAATATGGAAAGCGAATTCAGTTGTTTCATCTAATTCTCCTGTTCTTTATTTTTATTTAGTAAAGAGTAGGCTATCGAAATTATATGGCTGGATTTTTCATGATTTATTGTAGTAATGTTTGTCTTTTGTTTATTGAGACAAATTGGTCTAGCTTCATTAAGGTTCAAAAAAACAAAGGCAGAAAAAAGAGGAAATCCATTAAGATAACTTGCTTCATATTTATTAGATCTCTTCAACTCTATAAAAATGTTCTTTCATATCGAAAGAATAAATTTTCTTTTTATCCGGGATTACATTGTTGATGTTTGAGCAAAAAGAAATAGTGGATAATCCTGAACTCTTTTTCTAACTCAGCCCCCGAAATTAGTCATTTCACCTATTCTGTCATTTTCTAGCTTGGTAAAGAGGATTTCAGGTTTTGCAGGTTTAGTATCTGATACAATCACAGCAAAGGCTTTAATAGTGTTGAAGTTACTTTCTATATACGCACATATGAACAGATGTTCACATATCCCATTCTTTAAATATTATTCCAATTAGAGGGCTAACTGTGGTTGAACTGGATAGATGTGATATCAATTGTATACATGACGAGGCGGTACAAGCAGTACGACAAGCCCTATTTGGTGAAGATGTAGCTGCTTCACTGGCAGAACTGTTCAAGGCCCTGGGAGATCCGACAAGAGTGAAGATCTTGTTTTCCTTAATGACCAGAGAACTGTGTGTTTGTGACCTCACCGCTGTAATAGGAGTTTCTGATTCAGCAGTATCTCATCAGCTTAGAGTTCTCCGAACTTTGCGTCTTGTCAAGTTCCGGAGGGAAGGCAAGATCCTGTATTATTCACTGGCTGATGATCACATTGAGAGATTATTCGCTCAAGGGCTAGAGCATGTTACCGAACCTAAATCCGAAATGAATGAGGAATGAGCTATGGCCGAGGCGCCAGAAAGGACGGAATCAACAGTATTCTCCAAATTGCTCGTGACCGGCATGGACTGTCCGGATTGCGCGGCTAAAGTAGAAAAAGCTGTTAAACGTATGCCTGGAGTTGGTAATGCTACAATTGTTTTCCCTGCCGGAAGACTCGATGTAGAGTACGATTCGCAGCAAACAGGTGTTACTCAAGTTTTAGACAAGATTAAAAAGTTAGGTTATGAGGCACGAGAAGACGACCAAAAAATATCAACGGTTTCTCAAACCACTGATTTTTGTATCATAGGAATGGACTGCGCGGACTGTGCGGCTAAGTTGGAAAAACGTATGGCTAAGGTCCCTGGAATCGAGACTGCACACGTTAATTTCGGCGCTTCCAAAATGACGGTAAGTCATAGTGGCCCAGTGGCAGAAATCCTGTCAACGATTGAAAAAATGGGTTATTCGGGGAAAGTGGACGAGGGCCTTCGGATAACAAATGAACCGGCTAGTTTCTGGAAATCAAATCAGTATGCCAGACCCACAGTGATTTCTTTAATTATGTTGGTCTCCGGGCTTATTGCCGGGAAGCTGGAAGCACAGACGTTGATAGTCAATGGGCTGTTCCTGATCGGGATTTGCCTGGGTGGCTTTCTACCAGCCAGGAACGGCATTTCCGTACTAATCAATGCCCGGGAATTTGACATGAATTTCCTGATGACCATAGCAGTAGTCGGCGCTTCGGCGCTCAGTGCTTTTGAAGAGGCCGCAACGGTCGTATTTCTTTTCTCTTTTGGAAATGCTCTTCAGGGCTATACCCTCGATAAAACAAGGAATTCCATTAGGGCTTTAATGGAAATCGCACCAAAGGAGGCCCTGGTCAGGCGAGGAATAACTGAAATAACGTTGCAGGTAAAAGAAATCGTACTCGGAGACGTTATTATCGTTCGTCCCGGTGAAAGAATTGCGATGGATGGCAAAGTGTCTACCGGTTACTCTACAGTGAATCAGGCCCCGATCACAGGAGAGTCCATCCCGGTGGAGAAGCAGCCCGGGGACGAGATATATGCGGGAACGGTCAACGAACGCGGTTCGCTTGAGGTCAAAGTTACCAAACTGGCCAAGGACAATACGATATCCAGAATCATTCACATGGTTGAGGAAGCTCAGGGGCAGCGAGCCCCATCTCAACAATTTGTCGATAAGTTCGCAAAATATTATACCCCTATGGTTATAGTCCTGGCTGCCCTTGTTGCCGCGCTGCCCCCACTGCTTTTCGGGCAACCATTCGAGAAATGGTTTTACGAAGCCATGGCTATGCTACTGGTAGCGTGCCCTTGCGCACTGGTTATATCCACACCTGTATCCATCGTATCTGCGATTGGTAACGCGGCGAAAAACGGTGTACTCATTAAAGGAGGTATGTACCTGGAAGCAGTCGGGGCTTTGTCAGTGATTGCCTTTGACAAAACCGGCACCCTTACGGAGGGAAAGCCACAGGTAACCGATATTATTCCTATTGATGGTATCCCTGATAAGGAATTCTTATCAATAGCCTCGGCAATTGAAAGTCGGTCAGAACACCCTCTAGCCGAGGCGATTGTCAAATCTGCGAAAGAACATGGAGCCGAAATCTCCAGTATATCTGCATTTGAGGCGATTCCCGGTAAAGGGGCCAGAGCAATGGTTCAGGGCAAGACTTATCAGATCGGTAATTCCAGGTTATTTTCCGAACAGACAATAGATCTGAAACATGTGGAAGACGAAGTTTCCCGTCTGCAAAACGAAGGGAAAACCGTAATGATGCTGGGAGATGATAAACGCATTTTGGGCCTTATCGCTGTGGCGGATGTATTGCGGGAAAATTCCGGACAGGCTATCAATAAGCTGAAAAAAGCAGGTATTAAAAAAATCATTATGCTTACTGGAGATAATGAAAGCACTGCTCGTGCTATCGCCACAAAAGCGGGAGTCGATGATTTCCGAGCAGACTTATTACCGGAAGACAAGGTAGATGCGATTAAGAGCCTTCTTGTTGAGCATGGCAAGGTAGCTATGGTGGGAGACGGCGTCAATGATGCTCCGGCTCTGGCAATATCCACAGTCGGTATTGCAATGGGGGCTGCAGGCACTGATACGGCACTGGAAACTGCGGATATCGCCTTGATGGCTGACGACCTGACAAAACTGACTGACACGATAAAATTAAGCCGGAAAACATTAGGCATCATCAAACAAAATATTGCATTTGCTTTGATAGTTAAAGGATTAATTCTTCTGCTGGTCATCCCAGGCTGGCTGACGCTGTGGCTGGCTGTTGCAGGAGATATGGGAAGCTCGCTTCTGGTTACCCTAAATGCAATGAGATTATTGAGAGTTAAACATGAGGATTAAACGAATCCATGAATAAGGAGAGAAAAAGATGGAAAATTTAAAGGTTTTAGGTGTAGACTGCAACAACTGTGCGGCAAATGTGCGTAAAGCCCTGGAGGACGTAAATGGTATCGAAAATCTCGATATCAGGCTTCCAGAAAAAATAGCTGTGGTAACCTTTGATCCTGATAAAGTTAGCAAGCAGGAAATTACCGAAAAAGTGGAAGATTTCGGCTTCGATGTAGAATAAACAGCGAGCTGATCCCAAAACTCAAAATTGAGTCTCTAAATTTCGTATTCTAAATAATCAATCAAGGTTTATGATCATGAAAATTATTTATGAAACTCTTACTAATGGTGAATAAAATCGGTTTTGGGATGAGCTCAGCATATACTTTGCGGTTCTGGTAACTCCAGTCCTCGACGTTTTTAATTATTTGATAAGTCAATTAATAAAATCCCCACTCTTCTTGAGACTTGAGCTTTTTTATTGTTTTTCAATTCATATGTTCAATTACTTTACTATGATATAGTTGGTCTTCTTCGCTGTGTTACTGCCTGCTGCATTCTTAACTTTCAAGGTAACAGTGTACTTTCCTGCTTTAGTGTATTTATGAGCAGGGCTCTGCAATGTTGAGGTACTTTTATCTCCAAAGTCCCAGGACCAATAATATGCATCTGTACTCTTATCAGTAAACTGCACATTTAAAGGATGGGTTCCAGTGGTTGGAGATGCAGTAAAAGCAGCAACTGGAAGGTAACTGATAGTACCCATATAGATATCGGGCTTATCCTGTCCATTACGATAATCTGTCCACACGATTTTGTTATTGTATATGGCAGGTGCTACCTGATCTGACTTATCTGTAGTATGTATTTGTTGATGGGTGGCGAGGTCATATGCGTAGATATCCCAGTTCCCATTGCGGTTATCCTGCCATACTATAGTGTTACCGTAAATTGCAGGAGCTTGCTGAACGGATTTATCTGTAGTGATATGAGTCTCCTTGGAAGTTGAAAGATCGTACATGTAGATATCATAGTTTCTATTGCGATCTGCCTCATAAACTATCTTGTTATCGTAAATATCAGGTACACCAATATATTCTTTACCCCAGTCGCCTTTAGTGATTTGAGTTTGCTTTTTAGTGGAAAGGTCATACATGTAAATATAGTAGTCTCCACCGTTAAATGCGTCAAAGTCCAACCACACTATCTTATTACCATAGATTGAAGGCTCGAATGATGACATTATCGTTGGTATTTGAGTTTCCTTTTTTGTGGAGAGATCATACATGTAGAGTTCATACCAGCTTTCTTCATCATTAGAAGCATACTTGACATAAGTTATCTTGTTTCCATAGATATCAGACGTCGATGCATTGCCGCTTGTAGTAATCCGAGTTTGTTTTTTCGTGGAGAGATCCTGCAAGTAGATATCAGAGCCTCCGTTGCGGTAATCCCCCCAAACTACTTTGTTTCCATAAATTGCAGGATTTATCTGATCTGACTGATTTGTAGTGTGAGTTTGCTTTTTAGTAGAGAGATCTTGTATATAAATATCCCAGTTCCCATTGCGGTTATCCTGCCATACTATATTGTTACTGTAGATTGCAGGACTGGATGCTGTTCCATGATTGGTGATTCGAGTTTCACTAATAGATGCCGATACAGTAGACGAAACGAGAATTAAAAATAAAGTCGCAGCTACTGATGCTATAGCTATTGAATAGAGCTTTTTCCTGTTTCCCATTTATCCTACTCCTTTATTTCATCCTAAACATTTGTGTTTTTTTATATTAAATATATAATTAAAATGAAAATAAGTTTACAAATAGAATATATAGAGAATTATAGTTAGTAAACTTTTTTAATATATAGATGTATATATTTATAGTTGCCAATCTGCTTTTTATAATAAATTCCAGTTTTCAATAAAATAGGACTTAAGCACTTGCGATATATAATCAAATACAATCGGCTTTCCGATTAAATATGTATTTTAGATAGTCAAAGGTTTAAAGCATATTTATTTTTCAGTTCAACTGCGTAAGTCCTATAAATGAGAACTTATTAGAACTTACAGGATCCAAAAAGTAGCAATTTTTTAACATTAAACATTGTTACCATAGATGGTTTTAACGTTAGAGGAATAAGTCAAAAGATTAGTTAATGAATACAGTTTAGAATTCTCGTCGCGATGAAAGTTTAAAAATTGTTTTACTTTGTTTACTAAGGTTCAAACAACAGTCATTCAGCGACTGTGAAATAAAGCATTAGAGACCTTTAGATCAAAAAAAGGAATAAGTTTACTACTGAAAGTAATTGCTGGACAGTCTCTCCAGAGTTGGATGGCTGCCCGCTATTTTATTTTACTTCTCTATTTTTCAGCGTATTCTTGAACCCGGCTTTATCTCTTTGTCCGGCATCAAGGCTGATACTATTTCTCCACCATCATCTGCTGCAAGCATCATGCCGTTTGATTCGACGCCGCAGAGTTTGGCAGGTTTCAGGTTGGCGAGTACGATTACATATTTTCCTACAAGCTCTTCCGGGCTGTAGAACGAAGCCATGCCCGCAACAAGCTGCCTCGGCTTTTCCTCTCCGATATCCACTTCAACCCTAAGGAGTTTTTTGGACTTCTTAATAGGTTCTGCAAGTAAGACTTTTCCGACTCTGATGTCAAGTTTTGCAAAGTCCTCATACTCTATCAAAGGAAGGATTTCTTTTCCCTCTTCTTCCTTTGCGTTTGCTGCGTCTCCAGCATTTTCGGCTGGTTTTGCTTCTTCTGCCGGTCCCATCCCTTCGGATTTGGCGGGCTCTTTTCCGTTTCTTTTTGCTGCGGCTTTCTTTGCATCTGCAGCTTTTACTCTCTCGTTTGCGATCTCTTCCATCTCTCCGATCCTGTCGTCTTCGAGCTTCGTGAAAAGGATCTCGGGTTTCGCAAGTTTTGTGCCTGCTTTCAGTGGCACGAGAGCTTCACTATACAGGGCGGTATGCAGGTCCTCTTCCTGCCCAAGCTCTTTCCAGGCTATTTCCATAGTTTGCGGGATCACGGGCTCAAAGATAATGCATAGGGCTTTTGCCAGGTGGAGGCAGTTATAAAGCACATTTCCGCAGGCTGCCCTATCCTTCTTTATAAGGCTCCATGGCTCATGGGACTGGAAATAGGTGTTTCCGAAAGATGCAAGGGTCATTGCACAATCAACGGCTTTTTTGAATTCATATTCGGCCATTGCTGCTTTTATCTCTTTCAGGGTCTTTCCGATTTCTTCCTTTACCTCAGGTTCGAGCTCCCCGGCCGGGACTTCTCCATAGTTCTTGAAAGCGAAAAGCATTGTCCGGTACAGGAAATTTCCGAACACGGCCACCAGTTCAGTATTGATTTTTTCCTGAAGCACATGCCAGGAGAAATTCAGTTCCTTTGTGTGAGAGGTATAGCTTGCCAGATAATATCTCAGCAGGTCAGGATGGAAACCGTGATCAAGGTAATCTTCTCCTACCCAGACCACATAACCTCTAGTCTTGGAAAATTTTTTGTCTTCGATTTTGACCATGCCTGAAGCTACGACAGCTGTGGGCACTGAGTAATCTGCACCTTTAAGCATAGCCGGCCAGAAGATGCAGTGGTGATAGGTAATGTCCCCTCCTATGAAGTGGACAATCTCCCCGTCATTTTTCCAGTATTTTTCCCAGGAATCCCCTGCTTTTGCAGCCCACTCCTCGGTAAAAGCGATGTACCCTATGGGAGCATCTACCCAGACATAGACTACAAGGTCATCATGTCCGGGAAATTTAACTCCCCATTCCAGATTCCGTGTAATGCACCAGTCAGTAAGCCCCTGCTTTACCCAGCCCAATGCGTAATTTATGGCATTGGTTGTTCCCCCAAGATCATTTGAGAGATAGTCCATGAGGTAATCGCTGAACTTAGAAAGCTTGAAAAAGAAATGTTCCTGCTGGCGGTACTCGGCAGGCCCTCCGCAGATAGTGCATACAGGGCTCTGAAGTTCTCCGGGCTCCAGATGTTTTCCGCATCCCTGGTCACATTCGTCTCCTCTTGCTGTTTCTCCGCAATGAGGGCAGGAGCCTTCTACGTAGCGGTCAGGGAGAAAACGGTTGCATTTCGGGCAGTAGGCAATTTCGATGTTTTTCGGATACACGTAGTCTTTTTCAATCAGCCTGTTGACGATATTCAGGGTCCGGTTGTGATTCTCAGGATCATCTGTTGTCCCGAAAGCATCAAAGTAAACTCCCAGCTGCTTGAAGGTCTCGTCAAAATGTTTGTGATATATCTCTACAAGCTCTTTAGGAGTGATCCCCAATTCCTCGGCGTTTACGACAATAGGGGTACCGTGAGTGTCCGAGCCGCAGACAAAGGTAACGTCCCTTCCTTCTTTTCGCAGGGAACGGGCAAAAATATCAGCGGGCACATAGGTCCGGAGATGCCCAATATGAGCCTTGCCGTTAGCATAAGGCAGGCCACAGGTGACAAGTACGGGTTTACTGGATGATTCTGGCATTCTGATCTCCATATATTTTTTACTAATATATTCCTCTTCGACGATTGCAATTTTAAAATATATTTCGCTTACTGTGTTTTTACAAGGTAACCTATTTGAGGGATAGTTGATGATCCTATATATAGAAGGATGGAATGTAGAGAAAGATTAATAATAGCTCAGGCAATTTTGACTGTTAAGCAGATTATATTGCCTGCAGGTTTCTGCAAGTTCTCTTTCTTGCATTGCCTTCTACCGTAATATATCCGCTTTCTTAATTAATAATTTCAACCAGGCTCAAGGCCGCAAATTAAAACAATAAATCCAAATTATACAGTCCTGTCAGATATGAACGATAAAGAAATAAACCCTGAAGGTATGAACTCAGAGGATCTATCTGAAGATAGTATTTTACAAAACAGCGCTTACAATGGAAAAGACACTGTCATTTCTGATGAAGGCGCTAACGCTACCAGCGGTAGTTTCCCTTCCTCCGACTCTGCCTCGAATGGTTCTGGAAAAATAGTTGATAAAGAAACTTCCGTAAAAGTTCCTTTAAAAAATGAAATTGAAAACAAGAGTTTAAGCATGAATTCAACTCCCTCTCCACAGAAAAAAAAACGTAACTGGATGTCCTATCTGCTGGTAGTACTGGCCCTGTTTACTGTCATAGTCGTTAGTATTGCGGCAATTTCCTTCAGTCTAGGTGTCGGGGGAAATATAGGGACTTCTGAGAAGGTGGCTGTGATCTATGTCCAGGGCACTATACTTTCTGGAAACGTTCCTGCAGGGCTTGGTTATGCAACATCCGAAGAAATTTCTGAAAATATACGCAGGGCTGCCGCGGATGAGGGAGTCAGGGCGATTGTGCTTCGAATTAATAGTCCAGGAGGGTCTCCTGCAGCAGCCCAGGAAATCGTAGGGGAAATTGAGAAAGCCCAGGCAAAGGGAATCCCTGTTGTCGTTTCCATGGGGGACCTTGCAGCCAGTGCCGCGTATTACATCTCTGCTCCTGCGGATTACATTATTGCAAATCCCTCTACGAGTACCGGATCTATCGGAGTGATCTGGATCTTCCAGAACATGTCTGCCTCTTATAAAGAAACGGGCGTAGATTATTACATTGCGAAGTCCGGAGAAATGAAGGATATGGGAGGCGCCTGGAGAGGGCTTACGGATGCGGAAAAAGAGTACGCTGATTCTGTGATTATGGAAAGCTACGAAGACTTTATAACCGACGTTTCAGAAGGACGTAACATGTCCAGGAGTGACGTAAAAACTCTTGCCGACGGCCGTATATACACCGGAGCCAGGGCAAAGGAGCTTGGGCTTGTAGACGGCTTCGGAAATCTTTACGATGCGATCGACAAAGCTGGGAAACTGGGAGGAATTGTTGGGGAGCCAAAAGTTGAATATATGAATAAGGCAAGTCTCTCAAAGCTGCTTCTGGGTTCCGATTCCGGGGAATCTAATGAAGAAGCCCGGCAATTTGTCAGTTACTTTGAAGAAAGCCCTTATGGAAAAATCCTTGCCTGAAACCTCTTAAACGTACTCTAAAAACAGCTCGGATATTTTCAATTTCAGACAATTAATAATATTCCTTAATTTTCCTTTTAATTTTGGGTCATGGAGAAAGTTATTGAAAACCATAAGCAAGAGACTATCTTTTCATTATCTGCAAGTGTGAGGATATTCTCGTTTTGGCAGTGTACCGAAAGTTCTGTAAAATATGATTGACTCTGTATCTTTTTCCTTTCACCACAAAAAACAGGGTGCAGCGTCAATGGTTAATTCATTCTCCTCGTAAAAGATCATTTTGTCGATCAGGAAGCTGGAATTCGCCATCTAATTACCTTGATTTTAAACCTTGTAAGGGAAGAAGAAGCCCTCTTCGGTTGTGGTGCAAAAAATCTGGCTGTGTTGTGAAATCAGTGAAAAACTTCACAATTAGGAAATTTAATCAATATCATCAAGGGAAAAATTAATGTTACTTTTTTGATTCGTTCCTTTCTATATCTGTTCAATGACCTAACGTTATGCAGATATTACTAAAGGTTCTTCCATCCCTGATATTTTGCTATCAATATTATATCAATTCTAGATTCTAAATAAATTTAAATAGTTGTGTGCCGAATATCTTTCTAAAAAAATTAATACTAAAAGCTGCTCAGATCACTGAGGAACTGACTATAAAAACCACTTTAACATCGGTAAACCGATATTTTTTAAGACTTTTTTTGTGGTTATTTACAAAATAAGGAAGGGTACAAATGTGAAATCTCAACAATGTTTCTGTGATTGACACAGCTACAAACACTGTTACAGCCACGGTCCTTTTGGAGTTGCAGTCAACCTAAAGAGAACAAATTTTGCAAAATCAGGGAGGTACAAGTGTGAAATTTCAACAAGCTAATGTCTTTAAGATAATGTCATTCGGTTTTATTTTATTATTCCTTGTATTGATGAACGCTTCTGTTACGCATGCTGAAGCTTATACTTTTGTTACTAAGTGGGGTTCTGGTGGCGCTGGTCCTGGGCTATTTAGTAGTCCTTGGGGCGTTGCTGTAGATTCGTCTGGTAATGTTTATGTTGCTGATACGTCTAATGAGCGTATTCAAAAGTTTGATAACGACGGTACTTATATTACTCAATGGGGTGGCGGAGGACCAGGTGCAGGAACTTTTTATAGTCCACATGGTGTTGCTGTCGATCAGTCATCTGGTAATGTTTATGTTGCTGATACATCCAATCAATTAATTCAGAAATTTGATAGCAATGGCAACTACATTACCCAATGGGGTGGTGGAGGTGCATCTAATGGAACTTTTTCTAACCTACATGGTGTTGCTGTAGATTCGTCTGGTAATGTTTATGTTGCAGATACGGACAATCAACGCATTCAAAAGTTTGACAGCAACGGCACATTCCTCACCAAATGGGGTTCTCTTGGCGCCGGTGACGGACAATTTACTGGTCCATATGCTGTTGCTGCAGATTCGTTTGGTAATGTATATGTTGCCGATACGTTCAATAATCGCATTCAGAAATTTGATAGCAACGGCAACTACATTACCCAATGGGGTTCTTTTGGCACCGGTGACGGACAATTATATAGTCCATATGGTGTTGCTGTAGATTCATTGGGCAATGTTTATGTTGCCGATACGTCCAATAATCGCATTCAAAAGTTTGACAGCAACGGCAACTACGTTACCCAATGGGGTTCTCTGGGCTCCGCTGACGGACTATTTTATAATCCCCATGGTGTTGCTGTAGATCCATTCTGCAATGTTTTTGTTGGAGATACGGACAATCAGCGCATTCAGAAGTTTGCCGGTGCATGTCAAATCACTTCTCTGACAATAGTAAAATCAGCATCTCCAGCAACGTATTCCGCTGTAGGAGATCTGATTCTCTACAGTTACAGTGTAACTAACTCCGGAAATTTAAACATTACAGGACCTATCAACGTTACAGACAGCATACTAGGAACAGTACAGATAACACCCGGAGACCTGATAACTGGACAAAGTGTTACAGGAACTGCTAACTACACAATAACACAGGCAGACCTTGATGCTGGTTCTGTGACCAATACTGCATTTGCAACAGGCACTTTAGGGAACAATACAATCACTTCTAACACGGATAATGAAACGGTGACAGCAGTACAGGGTCCAGCTCTAACAATAGTAAAGTCAGCATCTCCAACAACTTACAGCACTGTAGGACAGGTAATCACATACACCTACAATGTAACTAACTCTGGAAATGTAAACATTACAGGACCTATCAACGTTACAGATAGCATACTAGGAACATTACAGATAACAGCCGGAGACCTGATCCCGGGACAAAGTGTAAT
>NZ_JAVKPK010000049.1:0-29236 GCF_031461075.1 Methanosarcina baikalica
TACCGATGTAAGTGTGCATCTCATCCATTTCAACAATAGAGATCTCATTTTCGCTTTTTAGTTCTTCTAACTCCTGACCAAATTTCTTTATCCATTTTTGGATAGAAACATGACTTACTCCCAAAAAACGCCCTATTGACCGAAATCCCAATCCTTCAAGATAGAGTTGTAAAGCCTGTCTCTTAACAGATGCGGAACTAGCAGTTGATTTTAGCTCTACTGAATAATTATAGCCACAATCAGAGCATTTGTAGCGTTGACGGCCATTAACTTTACCATTCTTATTATGATCGAGACTCTTACATCTTGGGCAGTTCATCAAGAGATATAAGTTCTCATAATATATATCAGTATTTAGATACCAATGCCAACAATTTAAACAACAATAACGCTACTATTACAGCGACACCTAAAACGATAATTTCCGTAAATACCATGATATAAGATTGTTATTTTAGTATTTATTTTTGGGCTAATCGGAGTTCAATTGAAACCTAATCAAAGCCTCTGATGCCTACTGCGGATGATGACCTAATTTATTGATGCAGAGGTTTTTTTGTAGCAAACCTATGTATTTTCACTGAATATTTCCATCAATTTACAGCCTGAGTTGGCACAAAGCAGGCTAAAATACAGAGTTTTTATGAAAACCGATGTATCAGGTTGTTGAAGGCCTGTGCAGCAAATGCAGTTGTTTTTCTTATACCATACCCAGTTCTTTGAGCCGATTAGGCAGGTACACTTCAGTTACGAAATCAAGGCCCTTTCCTGCAAAGGCCTGCTGTTCTGCCTTTTTTCCTATATCGAGCTGGAGCCGGATCTGCTCTTTCCAGTATTCGGACTCAAAACGTGGGTCTGAAAGTTCACTCCGCAGCGCGTTTATGTCCTGTTCTGTGAGCTTGTCGGTAGAAAGTTCGTACTCGATTATATCCGAGGGCTGGAGACCAATGAATTTGGCTGCGGGTGTGGCCATAAATTCCGAGAGATGAGCACTTTTTATAGCCCCATAGGCAACAGAGGCGTAGATCCTATAGGACCAGGGGTCACCGTCAGTAAAGACAGCTACAGGGATGCCTAATTCCTCGTTCATACGCTTGATAATCCTGCGGGTTGACCTGGCAGGCTGCCCCTTGAGATGGACCAGGATCGCATTATGGGCCTCATCAAATCCATTTTCCATCAATCGGGCATACATACCACCTGTCTCTATGGCTATGATCATATTTGCGTCGTGACCCTTAAACTCGATGTTTTCCACATTGAAGGGGATCTGGTATCCTCCTTCCCCCACATCCTTCTGGCAGTGAATTTTTCGCTCTCCTCGCTTTGTATGTTCTGAAATTTCAATAGGCCCATACATGGTAGCTCCATCTTCTTCAGGGCGCATATGGAAATACTCCCTCTGGAGACTGGTCAGGAGTTCAAGGTCTTCGATCAGACGATCGCTTTCAGCCTGCTCCTTGAACTTGGCAGCATCCCAGCCTTCAGATATGTAATAAAGTTCTCGAAGCGTTGAGCCGCGGTTCTGGGCAAGGTGCTCTTTTATAAGGAAATCTGTAGCATAAGTGGTCTTCAGGAGCTGGAATGCACCTTTCACGGTCTTTGCGCTTCTTTCGCTTTCCCTGTCCCCATAGACCCAGACGTCACTCTCATCGGAATATTCTATGTTTGCCTTGGTTCGGCTTGGGAGGCTGACGCTTGGGACAATCTCATCTTCAAACTGATTGTAGATCTTCTCTGCAAGCTCAAGCAGCCTTTCTCTTGCCAGGGCATCTCCCTGAATTGTTTTGCTATTTGTTTCTCTGGCCATCTTATATCCCCTTAAAGGCCTTTGCCCCGGTTACCAGCTCTTCTTCAAGCCCTTCCACAATAAGGTCAGGGAATTTTCCAAGTTCTTTATCTTCTGCGGACTCTATTCTGTAGCTGAGCACCTTTGAGGACCCGACTGTCGCAGACATGTCCCAGATATAATCGTAATCATTGCCCATAGTTACGACCTTTGGTTCGGGCTTTGCTCTGCTGATTGTCCAGGGCAGCATTTCATGAACCCTGAAGGAATGCGTTGAAGTCCCGAAGTTCTTGACCTTTATTATAACATCCGCAGTCCCGTCTGCATTCCTTTTTACTTTTCTGTGCACAAGCAGGTTTCCCATAATCTTTGCAACAACAGGATTGATGTCAGGGACATCTTTTTCCAGGATGTTTGCAACCTTTAAAGCCATTTTAGGAAGCACCTTTGTAATTATAATCTCCTTTTCCCGGCGCTTCTTGAGATTGTTCTGTTTGCTCAGGTAATGCTTGAGCTTCCTTGCTACGTCTTTGATTGCAAGGTCAACCTCTTCCTTGATTACAGGAATATCCGCAATAGCATCTTTTGATTCTGAAGTAAAAGGCACGTTAATCGAAGCTATATGAATAAGGAGGATAACAGGGCCTGTGGGAATTCCCCCACCTGGCTGGTTTAATCCGTACTGCTTCCATTTTATATCTTCAACTGCATGTGTGGTCACGCAGCCTCCCTGCTGGTAAAGCAGAGGCACACGGTTAGCGAAACGCATGATGCTGATTTTATCCTCTTTCGAGAGGTTTCCCCCATATGCAAGCCCTACTTCCACTACAAAGGGGTTTCCGGAATATACGGAAGGTTTCCGCGTGCTTGTGGCAATGAAGTCTACATTTGTCTCTTTTTCAAGCCCCCTGTAAATTAGCTCTTCTCCGATTGGGGAAAGGCAGTCTGTGGGAGGGGCCATAATTTTTACCTTCTCAAAAGCCTCAATTAGCTTTCTTGCCTCGTGGCGGCCCAGGGACTGAGGATCGATTTCTGGATCAAGCCCTGCAGCCTTGCAGACTTCCTCGGCAGTTAGCAGGCCTATTTTACAGAAAGAGTAACGGAGAAACGGGGCAAGTTTCTGACGTTCGGTGTAACGGAGCATTTTCATGAGAGTGCCAAGCTCAATGCCTTCAGGATGGGGCAGGATTTCTTCTGCAGGGTCAGGCATCTTGTCCGTTGCCCTTTCAAAGACTTCCTCGTTGCCGTCAGGTTCGATAAGGGTAATCCTTGTATGGGGGTTTACGATTGCCGTAGCTTTAAGGTATTCATAAATGGACTGCCTCCTTCCTTTTACGTAGGCAGCCTTCATTTCAAGTTCTATCTGGGTTCCGTGGGGGCGGAACCAGTCTTTGACCTCATCTTTCAGGATTTCAGGCTCATTCGTACTTGTATTAATCATTAACTCGTAGTAATGGGCCGGGGCACTGGAACTGGTCTTGGAGAGGATTTTAGTATGCCTGCCTGCAGTCATCTGGGCATAGAGCACGGCTGCGGAAATTCCTATTCCCTGCTGTCCCCTGCTCTGCTTGAGGGCATGGAATCTGGAACCATAAAGCAGCTTTGCAAAGACTTTGGGGATTTGCTCTTTTATAATTCCGGGTCCGTTGTCTTCTATTATCACAGTTACGTAGTCTTGTCCGGTCCTTTCGACCTGGACAAGGATGTCAGGCAGGATTCCTGCTTCTTCGCAGGCGTCCAGGGAATTGTCAACAGCTTCTTTTACAGTTGTTATGAGGCTTCGAGGAGCAGAGTCAAAACCCAGGATCTGCCTGTTTTTTTCAAAAAATTCTGCGACACTTATTGACTTTTGATTTTTGGCAAGTTCTTCTGCAATGGGGAAATCCATGGAATTTTACCTCAGGCTGAAAAATCAATCTAATAAAAAAATCAATCTAATATTTTTCCAATCTAATCTTTTTTTCAATCTAATGTTTTTTCAATTTAATGTATCCTTATATTTTACAAACATTTAAATTAAAAAATTTCTGCTTTAGAGGCGCTGTCAGTATTAGTAGTGTTTTCTTGCAACAGCTTGCTTTCTGTACTTTTTTCTATTATGTATTTCTGTTTCTCTCATGTTATACATTTTAATAATACGGTGCCTTTTTAAAAGTACTTATTATATTGTAAAGAATACTTTTATGTCGTAACTGTTTCAAGCAGAATTATAATAAAAGCCTTTAAATGAAGAGTTTCTAAAAGCTTCTGTTTCAATAAAAAGTTAAAGTATAAATGCCAGCGCATGCTAAAAAAATGTCGGATTTTTTTCCGTTATATCTTGCCGGATTGCGCTGACATCGAAACCGGGCAGCTTAAAGTTCTGCCCCTACAATTGTCCTGCTGGCTGTTACGGTTTCGCTTTCCCTGATTCTATCTACCACTTCGCTCAGGACGTTCACGTCTTCAACATCTATAATTATTACAAAATCATATTCCCCAAAGACATGGTAAACGTCCTTAATCCCTTCTATGTTCTTCAATTCCCTGTATGCTGCCTTTTCATAACCCGGCAGCACGTTTATCATTGTGACTCCTATTACCATGGATACCCACTATCAGGTAACGGTTGCAAGTTATTTATTTTTTATCCAGAAATGGAAAAATGTGAGAAAATTGAGTGAGGGCTTTACCTTCTAATTTATTTTCAAAAAGGATCCAGAGCTTTCAGGATAGAAATCTTTGAACAGATTTTTCCATTTTCTTGGGTTAGCGATTATTTTAATAATATCAGTGTATAATACAGGCGCATGCCCTCAGAGTCGCACAGGGACGAAGATATTTTCGAATCCAAATTTATTGATAAATACCTGAGCGAATACGCGAGTGTTTCATCAATAGTACGTGAAGCTTTGCCCTTTGAACTTATTGCGACTGTAGGGGGGGTCTTTGCAGGGATAATATTTTCGGGAATGACAAATGAACTTGAGATGATCCCTGGATTGATGGTGATTTATCCCGGCGTGCTCGGACTTAGGGGGAACATTTCCTCTACCCTTGGCTCCAGGCTTGGCAGTGCAATTCATCTGGGGCTCATTACAGGGTTCGACAGACATAACCCCGAACTTACCAATAATATCTCCGGTTCTCTTCTTCTGGGTTTTATTGCCGCTATAATGCTCGGATTTCTTGGGCACTTTGTAACACTTGCTCTTGGCTTCGAAAGTGCCGGTGCCTTTAAACTTATCCTTATCTGTGTAATTTCAGCCCTTACATCCGGGGTAATTCTCTCTTTTGTTGCAGTCCTGCTGGCCATAGGGATGTTCAGATTTGGTTTTGATCCTGATAATGTTGTCACGCCTTCTATTGCAACTATCGGGGACATTGTCTCTATGTTTCTGCTTTTCCTCTCGGCAAAACTGGTGGTGATGCTTTGAGAAAAATCGGGCATCAAACCCCTTACTACACAGTAAATGGCATAATTCGGCGTGGGCTTCCGGTACTTTTGATCACATGTGTAATGGGGATTATTGTCGGGCAGATTCTGAACTCAAGAGAGAAAAGCCTTATCTCCATGCCCGCGATACTGATTCTTATTCCTTCCCTCATCAAGATCGGAGGAGATACCGGCAGCATGCTTGGAGCCAGGCTTTCATCGGCTTTCCACATGGGACTTGGAGATAATCTCAGAAGTAACCCGGTCGTACGCAACAGCGTTATTGCAGCTTCAATTGTGGGGATTGTTTCCTCAATTTCTGTCAGTATACTGGTTTTTCTGGCAAGTAATTTCATGGGATTCGGTATGCCTTTCCTCACCCTTCTGGAAATAACCCTTATAGCAGTTGTAATAGAACTTTCCGTTGTATACTCTGCAACAGTTGCTATTTCGTTTGCTTCTCACCGTTTCGGGGTCGACCCGGACGATACGGTAATCCCTTTTATAGCAAGTCTTGGAGACCTAGTAGGGGTTACAGGAATTCTCATAGCTCTCCATCTGTTGAAGATTTTATAAATAATATCGTTTGATTGAAAACCGGTTTCATTATTCAATTTTATTATATTCCAATCAGGTTCTCAAACCCCTGAATAATTCAAAAATTAATAATTACTATGAGGTATATACTCATACACACCAACATAAGGTAGAGTTGATATAGAGACCATGTTCCCTAAAGAATTCAGATACAGTCCAAGGAATCTTAAGGATCTTTTGACTGAGATGAAGGATACTTCCGAACTCATGGTAGACCTTGCGTACTCTGCAGTGATCTATGATGATGAGGATATTGCAGAAGAGGTACTCAATCTTGAAGATAAGATGGATACCCTCGATTATCATATGAAGATGGCCGCGATGTTAAGCACACGCAGGGTCGACGAGGCAGAAGAACTCCTTGGAGTTTTACAGGTTGCTGCATCTTCGGAAAATATCTCAAATGCCGCAGGCGATATTGCCAAAATAGTTCTTATGAATATGGGCATTCCGATGGAACTGAAAGTGGCTCTCAGGGAAGCGGAAGAGACCGTAGTCAGGGCAACAGTCGCCGCAGAATCTTTAATGGCAGGCCGTACGCTTGGTGACCTCGAACTTGACCTCGAGACAGGCATGTGGGTTATTGCTATCCGGAGAAACGAAGACTGGATTTATGATCCTGACAAGGAAACCCGCCTTCGCCAGGGAGACGTTCTGATTTCCAGAGGGCATGATGAAGGAGTCCCTCTTTTCTTCGAAATGGCTACGACAAGGAAATTTGTTCCAAGGGAAATAGAAAACAATAGACTCTTAAAAGACCTTGAACACGCCGTGGATATTATCGTGGACATGAAGAACATGTCCGAACTTTCGGTAGGGCTTGCATACTCTGCTATTCTTTTTGACAACGAAGATATTGCGTATGAGGTCAGCGCTCTCGAATCCGAAATGGATTCAATGAAATACGAACTTCAGCACTGGGTGCTTGAGACCGCAAAGCATGTTGAGGATGTTAACCTGCTCAGGGGAATCCTTCACCTTGCAAGTGCCTCTGAAGCCATTTCCGATGCCGCCTACGGAATTGCAGATACAGTGCTCAGGGATATAGAACTCCACCCAATTATTACCCTCGCAGTCCGGAATTCCGAAGAGGTTATCACGAGGCTCCAGGTTGAAAAATGTTCTCCGATAGTCGGAAAGACTTTCTTCGAATTGAGGCTTGAGACTGAAACCGGACTGCATGTAATGGCAATCAAAAGGGCTGACCGCTGGGTCTATGCTCCAAAAGGCAACACAGCTGTCCAGGCAGGAGACATGCTTATTGCACGCGGCTCAAGGATTGGAGAAGGAGCGCTTATAGAGATGTGCGAGTGCAAGTTGCGCCAGTAGTTCACCACCTCTAATTGACAATTAACCGTAATTTCTCCTATCGCCTGTAGCTGATAAATCAATAATTGCCTTTGGGATGGCCAGGATACTGCAGGATAACAACTTGCAGTCCCAAACCCGTTCCGACGGTTTGCTCCGGGGCCATTTATTGAAAGTATACTCCAGATGACCGCCTGGAAATTCTTCGCAAACTTTTTTAAAAGCCCATATATTCTTATTATATCTCGGATTACAATTACTATTCAGGAGTTTGATTATGGCAATTGTTGGGCTATCAAGAAATAGGGATACCCTGGAATCCGTAAGAGCAGCAGTGGAACTGGCAGGAGGGCTCGGAATTGAAGAAGGGTCTACTGTACTGATTCGGCCGAATGCAAATACTGCAGATCTGCCCCCTGGTTCGACAAACCCGGAGGTGCTGAGAGGGGCTATACGGGAAGCAAGAAAATGCAATCCGGGAAAGATTATTGTTGCTGAAAAGTCGATGACCACGCTGGATACTGAGAGTGTGCTGAAGGAACTTGGGCTCTGGCAGGTTGCTGAGGCCGAAGGAGTGGACGAAATTCTTACTTTTGACCATATGAAACGCTTGCATTTGAAGCCCGACGGCGCTTCTTCCTGGCCTGAGGGGTTGTATGTCCCCGAACTTCTGGCTTCAGTCGACTATATAATTGCGCTTCCTGTAGTCAAGACTCACTGGACTGCAACCTTTACCATGGGCCTTAAGTCACAGATCAGCATAACCGCAGACGGGGATAGGAGGCGGCTTCCTCATGGGCAATATAGGGATATGCTTTTCGGGAACATGATTGCCGAGTCAAACCTTGTCTACATGCCTGATTTTTATATCTCGGATGCTACAAAATGCTTTGTTACCAACGGCCCTAACCTGGGAACGCTGAGAGAGCCTGACATCGTACTGGCAAGTTCGGATGTGATCGCAAACGACACTGTAGGCCTTGCCCTCCTGAAAACCCTTGGTACGATTTCCAGGATCCAGGAGCACTCGGTCTGGGCCCAACCCCAGATTATACGAGCTGTGGAACTGGAGTTAGGGGTGCACGGCAGGGAAGAAATAACTATAAAAAGCTCAGGTGTCGAGGAAGTAGAAGAGATTATTGCCAACCTTGCGTGATTACGGTTTGGAAAACATTCCGGTTTAGCAATAACCCCGGGGTAGAAGACGTAAGCCAGTAGACCTCAGAAAGCCAGATTTCCTGCCGCTTGAATTTGAAAGTTAAATTTATGAGGTTGGCAGGTTTTAACAATTTTACATTAATTTTGCATTAATTCTACAGTAATTTTACTCATCTCGTTTTCTGATTTTCCTTTTTTACCTCTGATTTTTCATGACTGTGCAAATATGCTCATCTATTACCATAATATATTTATTTTCGACTTTCCCATAGATTATGGGGGAATTTTCATGAAATGCGAAAGCTGTGGAGCAGAGAGCGAAGGAAAGTACTGCAAGACATGTGGCGACATAATGGATCAGGTTGTCAGAGGAGTAGGAGAAAAACGCTGGGCGGCAATCGATGATTGTTCATTTATTTATCCACTTGTCCAGCGCGTGGCAAAAGGAGATCTTACGGTTCACGACATAATTCAATCTCTTGAGGTAGAAGACTGATTCCTGCTGTCCTCTCAGGATTTTAGTCAGCGGCTTCCGGAGCGGTTGTAAGGGTCATTTTTCCTCTTATATACTTCCTTTAAGCCCAAATTTTACGAGGGTAGCGGAGGAGCCGACCTCGTATGTGCCGGACCTCTTGCTTGAGATTTAATACGGCTGGGGGTTAAACTTCAAGTCAGGTCTCGAACTGCAGTGCAGAGATAAGTCTTTTGAGATTAATTTTTAGCGCAGCACGAGCTTTAAGCCTTAAGGTTATATCTCTTTAGCTTTAATATTGCATTGTTAAGCATTTTTCCTGCTGTCAGGAGCTGATGCCGTACATGAACAAAAAGGCCGGTACAATTGTTTTGATATTCTTGCTTGCAGGAATGCTTTTGATTTCGGGATGTATTCAAAACAATAATGAGAGAAACACTACTAAAGAATCTCCCGATACTGGTAAAGGGGATGAGAATGTGAACATCCAAAATATAAAAGTTTTTAGCAGCGCATTTGAAGCTAACCGTACTATCCCGAGAAAGTACACCTGTGACGGGAAGAATCTAAATCCGCCTCTGGAACTCGAAGGCATTCCGGAAGAGGCTGAAAGTTTGGTGCTTATAATAGATGACCCTGATGCTCCCATGAAGATATTTACTCACTGGATTGTCTGGAATATAGAACCTGTAGCGAAAATCGAAGAAGACAGCATACCTGGAGTTGAAGGAATAAACGATTTCAGAAAAATCGGATATGGAGGACCATGTCCTTCTTCAGGCACTCACAGATATTTCTTCCGAGTTTATGCTCTGGACAGGAAGCTCGAACTTAAAGCGGGAGCAGGGAGAAAAGAGCTTGAAAGCGAGATGATAGGACATATCATTGCCGAAGGGGAATTGATAGGAAAATACAGCAGAACCTGATTTTTAAAAGGGGGAGAAATGGTGGAAGAAGATATAACAGCTGAAAATAATCCCGATTTTTTCGAAAATCCCGGGGGAGGCCTGGAAAAAGCAACCTTTGCTGCAGGCTGTTTCTGGGGAATTGAAGAGGCTTTCCGGCAGGTCAAGGGTGTGGTTGCAACTGCGGTTGGCTACAGCGGCGGGCACTTTGAAAAACCGACCTATGAACAGGTCTGTACCCTTAATACCGGACATGCAGAGGCCATTAGGGTCATTTTCGACCCGAAAGTGGCATCTTATGAGACATTGCTTGGCGTTTTCTGGAAAATCCATGACCCGACCACAAAGAACCGGCAGGGTCCTGATGTCGGAAAACAATATCGTTCAGTCATTTTTTACCATGACGAAAAGCAAAAAGCTGCTGCATTAACCTCAAAAGAAAGCCTTGAAAAATCAGGGGCTTTTAAAAACCCGATAGTAACCGAGATTGTGCCGGTTTCCGACTTCTATATGGCTGAAGACTATCATCAGCAGTATTTTGAAAAGAAAGGTTTTCTACAAAACGTGCTCAGAAGCTTAAAGAAATAAGTTGCTGAGGAGTAAAAACGTTATTAATAAATGTGAGCATCTCACTTCATCCAGGAATCTAAAAGAAGTCAAACTCTCAGTAATTTTCGGAATATTTTTATATAAGTGCCTCTTATTTCCTTCAGTCTAGCTCTGGCGCCCGTTAATTCATAAGCTCAAATAAAATAAGCGGAAGTTGATGGAGACCTGAGATGATTAATTTTCCAGTTGCCACTTCTTTGACTTATAGGTTATTTCCAGCCCTTTCTCATCTACTTTTCACTAAAATGCAGTAAGAAATTAAAGACCTGCATCAAGTGTCCTTCGCAATCTCGTAGATCAATATTGATTATATAAAATATTAATCCATTTTCTAAGCTTTCTATTTCTTTATCTCAAAGTCAAGATCTCAGTTACCTTTCAAAATTTATCACATAAGTTTGATATATCTCGTTATATATAGTACAAATACCGACTATTTACTTTTTGAGGAGAAGTTATGCGTATCCTACTTATAATCGCCGCAGCTCTAATTTTGTTGGGAATTGTAATTTTTTCGGTTCCTTCTGGTTCTAACAGCGGGGTAATTTCTGATGACAAAGACATAGTTCAAAAAATAGAGAATAATAGCAGTTTTCTTGGGACTTCGAAAGATTGGGGTGGTTTTAAAACGGTAACAGCAGATATCGACAAAATCAGGGAAGCCTCTGTTAGTGAAAATTCAACGAAGAATTTATCGGAAGCTGGTGAAAATAACATGTTTGAAGAAATAAAACTTGACAACAGCTCCATTGAGGTTCCGGAATCATGTGATCTCTTTGAAACTGTAATAGTGAATCCTGCGAAGTTTAGGGAATTAGCCTCGAACGGAACTGTAAACCTGAACCTCATGGGAGAAGATTATGAACTTAAACTTCAAGAAAGAGAGATTCAAAATCCAAATGTAAATTCTTATTTGGGATACATTGTCGGAAAGCCTCAAAGTAGTGCTTTTTTTACAGTAAAAAACGATTCAATTGACGCTTGTATTAATGTAGATTTTTTCAATCAATCATATGGGATCGCTTCAACTGACGAGAAGTATGATGGAAAAATTGTCCATCTTCTGTGGAGGTGCTATAGTGAAGGAGGAGAAGAAGAAATTAAGAAACATCATTCGTTAGATCCATTAGAATTTTCTCTGATAAATAGTGATAAAAAGAGCCATGAAATCCATATCAAGCTTCTTGATTTCTATAATAATTCTGTATACAAAGAAAACTACAAGATGAATCCTGGAGATGAAATCTTTTCACCTGAAATAAATGTCGAACCGGGATATTACAGGTATGAAATTATTTTAGATAATAAATTTACTTTTGAACAAAGAGTAGTGGCAAGTTACACAGCTAATTTAGGCGGTTCAGAAAAACTGCATCTCAATATCCGTGGCGATCCAGATAATCCTATTGAGTTCGTAAGTGAAATTGCCTGAGCAAATTTCTTTCCAATTTTATATTCACAGTTGAGGAAAGTTTTATACCTGAATTTAAGATCTCCTTTATCCAGGAATCCGGGATAATTATTTACCCTCCTTTCCCCTATTTTTTCTCATGATTTTTGACCCGATTACTATATGCAACCTGAATCTCCAGAATCGATTTGTAAGGTCTGCTACACACGAATTTATGGCCGAAAAGGATGGGACGCCTACTTCCCGGCTCGGAGACCTTTACGAAGAACTTGCAAAAAATGAAGTCGGGCTGATAATAACCGGATATTCATATGTTCTTCCTGGCGGGCAGAGTGATATTTATCAGCAGGGTATCTATGATGACCGTTTTATCGAACCTTACCTGAAAATAACTGAAAGGGTGCACAGGTACAGCAGCAAGATAGTGCTCCAGATAGTGCATGGGGGAAGGCAGGCTACTTTTTCGGATGAATTTCCTGTTCCCATAGCCCCTTCCAGTATAAAAGACGGGCATTCGGCAGCTATTCCAAGGGAAATGACAGACGCGGAAATCCTGGAAGTGATCGAAGCTTTTACAAAAGCAGCTGTTAGGGCAAAAAAAGCAGGTTTTGACGGAGTACAGCTTCACTGCGCTCATGGTTTCCTTTTAAGTAACTTCATTTCTCCCTATACGAACAGAAGGACTGATCGCTGGGGGGGCTCAGTGGAAAACCGGACAAGGATAGTCACGGAAATTGTCAGGCGCATAAAAGAGGAGGCAGGAGATGATTTTCCCGTCCTGGTCAAGTTAAATGCAACGGATGGTCTTCGCCCTGGCTCTTTGAAGGCGGAACTTGGGCTTGATATTTCGCAGTCCGTAGAAATTGCAAAGCTTCTGGAGCAGGCAGGAGTATGCGCAATTGAAGTCAGCGGAGGAATAGGTGAGGCAGGTGGAGTAACTATAAGAACCGCAATAAATTCTCCTGCCAAAGAAGCATATTTCAAGGACTACTCTAAAGCAATCAAAAGTGCAGTGAGCATTCCGGTTATCCTTGTAGGAGGGATCAGGTCCCTTTCTGTTATTAATTATCTGCTTGAGAACGGGTTTGCGGACCTGATTTCAATGAGCAGGGTATTCATCAGTGAATCGGATATTGTTTTGAAATTTAAATCAGGAGAGGTTAAAAAGGCAAGATGCGTATCCTGTAATCTCTGTTTTGATCCCGAGGGGATGAGGTGCAATTTCCAGTTTGATTGAAACTCGGGTAACTGTAACTTTCCATTACCCTTTATTTTCTGTGTAGATACTGTTACTTATTTTATTGGATGTTTATATACAAACCTTAACGTATATTTTTTTATAATTAATTGCTATTTATACAGTGAAAGAAAAAAGGCGAGCAAAATGAAAGACGCTGTTAAGGATATATTTTCAAACGTTAACGAATGGTTAAAATTTGCAGAAGCGAAAAATGCTGCACTTATAGCCTTCCATTTGGGCTCAATCTTTGGTGCAGCTACTATTATAACTCAAAGTGAATGTGGTACTATCCCACAACTAATATTAAAATACCTTTATTCGTTTATAATTTTAAGCTCTGTCGGGTTGTTTTTCACCCTGTTCTCCTTTTGGCCCCAAACGAAAATTGAAGCTGTTTTAAGTAAAAAAATAGAAGACATTTTTTATTCTAGAACACCAATGACTAATGGAAACCTCTTGTTTTATGGTTATATAAATGATTGCGGTAAAGACCAGTATTTATCTGAATTGTGTAGATGTTATAGTAAAAACCCAACCAACTGTACAAAATTAGAATTAGATTACATTAACCAGATTGTTACAAATTCCCGCATTGCTGTTAGAAAATACTTTTATTTCAAAATAGCTCTTCTTTTAACAATAGTTGCCGTATTAAGTCCTATTTCACTTCCATTGATCTTTCTTTACAATATAGCCAACTGTCTATTAATGAAACAATATAATAAGGCTTTAATATACTTCACGTTGCTTATTATATCGTCTGCAATTATCTGGAAGTTGATCTGGAAGTATGTGATAGTATGAAAAGTAACTACATAAACTACGACTACTTGAAAAGTTTTGATAGAATTGATAATATTATTAAAAATAGCTATAATTATGAAGAACTCAATTATATTCCTTCCAGGGATAAACTGACTTACAGCAATGGTTTTTACGTAAATTGCTCTGCAATGTTTGTTGATATTCGTGGCTCTTCTAAATTACCTGATATTCATAGAAGGCCAAAGTTAGCAAAATTGTATCGTGCTTATGTTTCTGAAGTTGTATCTGTAATGAATGGAAATCCTTGTTGTATAGAAGTGAATATAGTAGGAGATTGCGTCTCTGGGATCTTTGATACGAAAACTAAGCCCATTATAGATCTTGTATTCAGCACAGCAGCCCAAATATCATCTTTAATTGATGTAATGAATCATAAGTTTAAAAAGAATGATATTGAAACTATCGAAGTTGGGATTGGTATCTCGTATGGTAGGGCACTTATGGTGAAAGCTGGATATGATGGCAGTGGAATAAATGATGTAGTTTGGATGGGAGATGTCGTCAATGAAGCTGCAAATTTATGTAGCTGTGGGAATAAAGAATTGTATGATCTGCGAATTATGGTATCTGAGTCAATTTACATAAATCTTAATGAAGATAACAAAGAACTTCTTTGTAAGAATAATAATAGAGGCTGCTATCATGGTAGCGTTGTTGCTTCAAATATGAATGAATGGTATAGAGAAAATTGTAAGTAAGATTAATATTCACTCTATTTTCCAAGGCCAACTGGTGCATTTGGATTTATGATCCTCTCCTTTCCATTTCACAGTTCCATTCATCCACCTGTCTACTTTTTCTCCATCTTCTTGCTCATAAAGAACCTCATCTTCTAAATTAACATATACATTTTCAGAAATTTCTACATGATTAGGATCCCCTGCTTGGTTGGCGATTGCAGTTGAATAGTTTACACATTTACCAATAAAAATTAAGTCATTGTTGTCACTATTTCTCGGGATGCCTGCTCTCATTATGTAAACATCACTCCAATCTATCCCGATTCCAAAATCAATTTTTCTATATTTCTCAAAATGGGGTGATAACTTATCATCTAGTAGCCATTTTGTTATCATTGCAGCTTTTACTGCATTCGATACTTCAGATTTATAATTCGCAGGCCAAAATGCTAATAATCCATCACCGTTAAAGCTTCTGATTTCACCGCCATTTTCTAAGACAACTTTGGCGGCAGCAGCAAGAAATGCTTTATGGATTTTTCCACATGTTTGCTTTTGATGGACTGTTAGTAATTCTGTTGATTTTCTTATATCGATGCAATAAGCACAAAGTTTCATCTTTTTAGCTTTCTTCCCAAAAGGTACATCTTCTATAGAGGGTATGCCTTTAGTTTCTGTTATTTCATAATCCCCATCTAGGTAATCCTTAACCGCGTTCTCTATTTCGTCGATGTATCGCATTATATTCCACCAATCTTCGTAAGCCTGAGATTAAGTAAAAATCTGTGGTATATAACCTTATTGAAAAGTTAATTTGTCAATGTGCTTTAATACCTCGAGCATAGCCGTTCATACACGTCTACTCCTGAGCCTCCTATGTACATATAGCAACAACTCATGCAGAGATTCATAGCCAATCGTATAGCCCACTCCTAGACAACTTATATCTCCTTAAGTATGGGAGGCCAGAAAAACGGGCACTGGATACGTCTAATTTGGTTAGCCGAATAATAACCTCAACATATCACGAGCACCTTGCTTAATATTCATCGGGTATCAGATGATAAACTGCGCCAGCCAATAGAATAGCAGGTATTAAGATAAGCAGTACATGAACGAAATTGACAAGCAATACAGTATTCTTCGTCGCTTGTGCAAAAGGTCCAGTATTTGGCATAGAAAGCATAAACGAGTTATTAACAGCTTGAAGTACTAAATCCAGCCAATAAAATTCATCAAGTGGAACCCCAATATATACCTCGATCATTAGTGTAGCACTGAAAGTTAAAACGGTACCCGCCCATTTCCAACCAATTTTCATATAGTAGAATTGATGTCAACGGCCATATTTTTTTCTAAAGTATTAAACGCCTGTATACATATTACTAGAAGCCACGCTAAGCCATGTAGCTAATCGTAGATATTACTTCTAGACATATTTATATCTCCCAGAGTATGGGAAGGCGCGTAAAACGGTTACGGTATATGTTGAATTTGGCGTGAGACCAAGCATATCCCGAAATAAACATTTAGAATTTACTTTTTGGTTTTCATCCTTCTATTTGTCCATTTACACACTTCGTGGTAAGTGTCTGCATCATCGATCCTTCTGTCATCGGGGGATGACCAAATACACCAGAAGATAGTGAAACGATTAAATTTACCAGAAAACTACACGATTACAATTACCAAAGTTGACTACAAAACTAATTGATTTACTCTCTATTCTACAGATCATGAAGACCTATCCGAGTATTCTGTTATATAAAAGAATTTTCTATTAGAGTATCACTTTCATGAGCAGACCTTATTCTTTTAAATATCTCCATTACAACGATAATAATGCCAGCGATTATTAGAAAAATTAGCCAGGTTTCAAATGAAACTGGACTTATACTCAGAAGTTTCTGCATGATAGACACATGCATGGCAGAGATATGGAATCCCTGCATCAGAACAACGCCTAAAACTAGAAAGTAATTATTCCTTAGAGGCACATGGAATGCGGAGCGGTATTCAGAACGGCAGTTAAATACATGGAAATTCTCAAAAAGTACCATCAAAAGTAGAAGAAGATTTCTTGCCCAATTTTCTTCATATCCTTCTCTAATTAACCATATCCAAATCGCAAAAGCTATGATACCAATAGTTATCCCTGAAATTAACGTCTGTTTTATCATCAAGTTATTAAAAATCCCTTCTTCAGGTTTCCTTGGCTTTCTGCGCATGGTTCCGGGTTCTCCTGCTTCAAAGGCCAGAGCTACTCCTTGGATTCCGTTTGTAACGAGGTTAAGCCAGAGAAGCTGCACTGCGATTAGTGGTATTGGGAGACCTGCAAAAATTGCGAATATGAAAAGGACAACTTCTGCAAGGCCAGTCGAGACAAGAAGATAGGTGACCTTTCTAATATTATCATAAGCTATTCTTCCTTCCTCAACACCTGCAACAATCGAAGAAAATGTGTCATCAGTTATAATCATAGATGATGTATCTTTGGCCACATCTGTTCCTGATCCCATTGCTACGCCAATATTCGCCCTCCTAAGGGCAGGAGCATCATTAACCCCGTCCCCTGTGACAGCGACAAAATGACCTTTCCTGACAAGAGCATCCACAATCTGCATCTTTTGTACTGGCGTTACCCTTGCAAAAACTCGTGCTTTATCGAGGGCATCAATACAGCATGGAAGTTCGGGGCCGCCAAGCTCTTCGATCTCTCTTCCAGTAATCATTTCGTCTTTCGAGTATGCTATTCCAAGTTCGCTGGCTATTGCAAGTGCAGTCTTCGGATGATCTCCTGTAATCATTATAACATCAATTCCAGCCTTTTTGCAAGTCTGGACTGCATCTTTGACATCAGGTCTCAATGGGTCTATAAACCCAGTGATGCCTAAAAACGTGAGCTCCGGCTTTACCGACTTGAGGTCAAAATCATCATTTATCCCCTCTGGAACCAAACCCTCAGCCACTACAAGTGAACGATAACCCTTTTCCATCAAGGAATTAAGTTCCCTGTTAAGTAAATCGGGATCAATTGGGATCACTCCTTCCAAAGAATTCATTTTTGTACAATATGGAAGGATGGCTTCCATAGCCCCTTTGACAGCTATTTTAGTAGATCCATTTTTATCCTGCCGATAATACACAGCAGCGTACATACGCTCGGATTCAAAAGGAACCTCAGCTACAACTTTAACCTCATTTCTAACTTTGTTAGGATTTATTCCTAGCTTGAATGCCAGAGCAAGAAATGCTACATCCATAGCGTCCCCATGGTGAACCCACTCTTTACTCTCCTGAAGAAGAGAACCTTCATTGCAAATCGTAGCCGCTATTACAAGCTTTTGCAATCCCTTCAATTCTTCAGTATCTGGGGAAACTCCATCTATTCTCTTTATCTCGCCTACAGGAAGATAACCTTCTCCTGAGATCTCAAAATAGCTTCCCGAGGGAAGCACTACTATTTTTGCTGTCTGTTGGTTTACTGTCAGAGTCCCGGTCTTATCGGTTGCTATTGTAGTGCAGCTCCCAAGACTCTCAACTGCAGAGAGACTACGGACAATTACATTTCGTTTAGCCATTCTTGTGGATGCAATCGAAAGTGCTACTGTAACCGCTACAGGTAGGCCTTCAGGAATTGCAGACACTATCAGAGCTATTGCAAGGAAGAAAACCTCCACAGGTGCAATCCCCTGTAAAAGGGCAACTGCACTCATCACTCCGCTTGCTGCAACCACGGCGATTCCTATTTTTTGGGAAAAATCTTCCATGCGTAAAAGTAGAGGCGGCTTTGCTGATTCTGTCTCTGTGACTGCACGTGCAATCATACCAACTTCCGTTCGACTGCCGGTTGCCGTTACAACTCCACAAGCGCGTCCTGTAATTACAGTACTCCCTGCATAAGCTATATTATGCCGATCGCTTGAAGGAGTATTTTCTTTGAGAACATTCGCAGTTTTCTCCACAGCAGCAGACTCGCCAGTGAGAAGTGACTCGTCGATAGTAAGGTTAGAGACATATAGGATACGTAGATCAGCAGGGATGCGACTTCCTGACTCAATTAGGACTACATCCCCTGGAACTATTTCCTCTGCCGAAATTTTTAACTCGGCTCCCTCCCTTCTGACCCGGGACATAATCTTTAAAATTGTCTGTAGTTGAGATGCACTCTTTTCAGCCTTCCATTCCTGAATAGTGCCAATTACGGCATTTATCACCACTACAAGAAAAATGAAACCTGCATCCCTTAAATCGTCTAGTAGGACTGAGATAACTCCTGCTATAATAAGGATGTAAATTAGAGGGCTTTTGAATTGATGAAGAATTATTTCTGTAATTCCCGGAGGCTTTTTTGTTGGAAGAATGTTTTTTCCATATTCCTGCAACCTTTTAGCTGCCTCTTCGGATTCCAGGCCCTTTGATGAGGTAACGAGTTTTTTAAATATCTCTTCAGTTTCTAGTGAATACCAGGGAGTGACAGTTGTGGTATGGTTTTTCGCATTATCCAGCTCTAAAGGAAGGGAATTACTATGATTTCCTTTTTTTCTTAAATCTTGGTGTTCTTTATTTTCATCAAGAGTATCTGGATCTTGTAAGAAAATACCTAATACCTCCTGAATATCTCTTTGGAAAGTCAAAGTTCAGGTAGACACTCTAATTTTCTCTTCATGGGCCCGTTTTACAAAATAAGTTGATCTCCTATTTACGACTGGCAAAGGCAGTTCTTTTCTAAAATATTTAATATTTTAAATCTAAGTGTGACTTAATTTGCTCAGCTTAGAATTCTGTATACCCTTTATTTTCTGAGTCCGATGTCTGTTCCATAGTTTTAGGTATACTTATAAGAAAAAAGTAACTCACCCTTATTTCCATCCCCATGGTATTCTCTATATTATATTAATCCCATTTTAATATATTAGGATTTTTGTGGCTGAACTCAGAAACAAGATTCCACAAAGCAATTAAATGAGTAAAATGAGTACTTTAGTTACTTCACCTGCAGGTCTAATTTTCCCTACTTATACTTTAGATTTCCAACTTTTTCTGTGCTAAGACTTATGGCCTTTGCTTCCTTTATAAGCGTTCGACCAGGTTCTTCTCGATGTTCCAGATCTGGAACGTCAGCATATAAGGATCAGACTTCTGGGATCTCTCTATTTTTCGCGTGTCTCCAACAATTGGTCTTCCACTAATTCTTAATTGATGTTTTCATGATCTAATTTAAATATGGATTTTGCTTGCGTTTATATACTTACACAGCAGGTTAGCTCCAGCAGTGTAAAAATTGCGGGAAAAAAAGAGCTGGAAACAGTATTTCGATTATTTTTGAATAATATCAATCAATAAATGATGGACTACCTAAAAAGTATTTAAACAAATATAATTTTGGCTTAACCTACCATATTCTATAGATAGTCCGAACAGTACATATATACATTCTCTTCTACGACATATTCTCACGGCACCAAGTCACCTGCACATTAAATTTGATATGGAAGCCAGAAAGCTTATATGTCACGAATTCCACAAATTATTTTAGAAGTTACTAAAATACTTTTTTAACTAATTATGTCAGTATGATTTCGATAGCTGGCGCTTTTTACTAGGTATAGCTATTTCAAAAACTTTTTTATAATAGATGGATGCAAAAGAGATAAGCCTGATAGGCTATCAAAAGGATTCTGGTTTACATTTTTCTGCCGGGTCCGCTACCTTAAAACAATTGTGAGGAAGGTTATAATGTCAGAAGAGAACCGTGTCGGTAGTAAGATACGCCAGCTTAGAGAAGCCCGGGATATGACCATTGAAGAACTGGCCGAAGCCAGCCAGAGCAGCGTGGAATTAATCCAGCAGCTAGAAGACGGAGCCTTGGTTCCGTCCTTAACACCTCTTTTAAAGATTGCCCGGGCTTTAGGCGTCCGCCTCGGTACCTTTCTGGACGATATGCCCCAGAGCGGTCCTGTAATTATCAGAGAAGGGCTGTCAGAGAATGTAGTCCGTTTTTCGGGGAAGACTGAGAGGCCTAAGAAAAGTGCTCTTGAGTTTTATTCCCTTGCCTCGGATAAAGCAGACCGCCACATGGAGCCTTTTATCATTGATATCCACCCTTCTCCCGAGGAAAGCCACAAGCTCTCTTCGCACGAAGGAGAGGAGTTTATTTATGTCCTGTCCGGGGAAATCGAGATCTTCTATGGAAAAGATGTCCAGAGGCTGAACGCCGGAGACAGCATTTACTATGACTCGATTATCCCGCATGATGTCCATGCAGCAGGAAAAGAGGATGCGAGAATTCTGGCTGTAGTTTATGCTCCTCTGTAAAGTCGCAGTCAGGTAGAAAAGAGATTAAGGACTTAATTTAAACTGGCGGAAAGTTCCAGATTTGAAAAAGTTAAATAAGCATTTGAGAGTTAAGGGAATCAAAAATGTTCAGTACAACTGTCAGTCCACGCTTTGGGGACATAGACGGGCTTGGGCATATAAATAATACTGTCCTCCCGGTATGGTTCGAAATAGGAAGAAACTCCATATTCCGGCTTTTTTCGCCGGATCTTGATCTTAGCCCTGATGTATGGCATCTGATCCTTGTCAGGACCGAGTTTGATTTCCTTCGCCAGATGTATTTCAGGTCTGATGTGGAGATCAGGACTTTTATTGCAAAGATAGGAAACAGTTCCTTTACTGTCGGACACGAGGCCTGGCAGGAAGGTGAACTCAAGGTAAGAGGTCAGGCAGTGCTGGTCTATTACGATTTCAAGCTCCAGAAAGCAATTCCTATTCCTGATCCTATCCGCGAAATTCTGAAAGAACATATGTTTTCTGCGATGGATACTGCTGAAATGGATACGGATTCCCCTTGCTCTATTTGAACGTACTTATGGGATGTCCGCAAATTGGGCTTTGAAGCATATGGAATATCTTTGCTTGTAAGCCGACAGTTTTTAAGAGTAGACCATTCAAACGAAGAGGTTGAAATCATGCATCTTATAGAAGACACTATAGGTGTGTTTTTTGAAAAACAGGTAGCTATAGACCCTGATCACGAGTTTATTATTTATCCGGACCGGAACCTGCGTTTTACTTACGGGCAGTTTAATGAAAGAGTCAATAACCTCGCAAAAGGGCTTCTTGGAATTGGAATAAAAAAGGGCGACCACGTTGGAATATGGGCAAAGAACGTTCCGGACTGGCTGACCTTCATGTTTGCCACGGCAAAGATTGGAGTAGTGCTTGTTACCGTAAATACGGCTTACAAAAGCCATGAAGTCGAGTACGTGATCAGCCAGTCAGACATGAAAGCTCTGGCTCTTATCGATGGTTTCAGGGACGTTGACTACCTGGAAATAATCTATGGGCTGGTTCCCGAACTTAGAAGTTCCGAGAGGGGACGCCTGAAAAGCAAAAACTTTCCCTGCCTGAAGAGCGTGATTTATGTAGGACAGGAAAAACACAGGGGCATGTACAACACAAATGAACTCATGCTCCTTGGTAGCCACTACCCTGATGACGAACTTAATGATATTATTCAAAGTGTAAACTGTGACGACGTTGTGAATATGCAGTATACTTCGGGAACTACCGGCTTCCCTAAAGGAGTCATGCTGACCCACAAAAATGTTCTGAATAATGGGCTTTCTATAGGGGACCGTCAGAATTTCACATACAAAGACCGGCTCTGCTTTCCTGTACCGCTTTTCCACTGTTTCGGGATCGTGCTGGGAGTTATGGCCATCCTAACCCACCGGGCAACGCTTGTTATGCTCGAAATTTTTGATCCATTGCTGGTGCTTGCTGCGGTCCAGAAGGAGAAATGTACGGCTCTTTACGGCGTACCCACGATGTTTATTGCCGAGTACACTCATCCAATGTTTGATATGTTCGACTTGTCTTCTCTCCGCACCGGGATAATGGCCGGTTCGACCTGTCCCGTAGAAGCCATGAAGAAAGTCGTAAAGGATATGCACTGTCACCAGATCACCAGTGTCTACGGGCTCACAGAAGCTTCTCCAGGTATGACCCAGACTACAGTTGATGACCCTGTTGAACTCAGGGTTGAGACTGTAGGAAAGTCTTTCCCGGGCGTTGACGTCAGGGTGGTTGACCCCGCAACAAACGAGCCCTTGCCTCCGAATACTGTGGGAGAGCTTTGCTGCCGCGGGTATAATATTATGAAAGGCTATTACAAAATGCCTGAAGAAACGAAAAAAGTGATTGACGCCAGTGGCTGGCTTCACAGCGGAGACCTTGGAACCTGTGACGAAAACGGTTACTACAGGATTACAGGTCGCATAAAGGATATGATCATTCGAGGAGGGGAAAATATTTATCCTCGGGAAATTGAGGAGTTCCTGCATGCCATGCCCGGAGTCAAAGATGCCCAGGTTGTGGGCATTCCTGACAAGAAATACGGGGAAATCGTGGGAGCTTTTGTGATTCTCGAAAAAGACGCGGATATTGCAGAAGCGGATATAAGGGACTACGCAGTAAGCAAAATCGCTCGCTACAAGGTACCAAAGCATATTTTTATCATAGCTGAGTATCCACTAACTGCAAGCGGCAAGATCCAGAAGTATAAGCTCAGGGAACTGGCCATGGAGCTTATTAACAGGCAAGAGAAAAACAGCAGTTAATTCAATATTATCGGCATTAGGTCGATATTATTTTTTATTATTTTTTATCGATTAACTCTTTTGCTTTAAAATTTAAAGCCATTAAAAAATTAGGTGTCATGCTATTTTAAAGACCAATTATATTTTTGCACAATATTGAAAAATGTTCCCTTATCCAAAAGTTTACAAGAATACAAAAACAAAAGGTAATTGAATATTTAACGTAATCTATTATATATACAATTTCAGCATTAGAAGGATGTAATTGTAAGAGAAACGCAATAGTGCACTTTTGTGCATAATGTATGGGGAGTTTTTTGTAGGGGTTTCACCGATTGAGAGCCAAGGGATCACAATTAAAGGCTCTCAATCAATCATTACAACCAATAAAGCCAAGTGGATCTCTGCATTGTTTCTCTTGCAATTATGCGAAGAATATGTGGGAGTATTCTTCAAAGGGGGGTTTCACCGATTGAGAGCCCAAGGGTCATCAAATGGGGCTCTCAATCATTAACTCAATATTTTTTTAGCTTTTAGTATAACTTATTAACTTTTAACATAATTTATAAACTATTAGCAGAACTTATTAATTCAGGTAGAAGTTGTAATCAAGATAATTTTTCTCCCAATTGAACTTCACTTTTCGAGTTTTCCCCAACCCTGAGCTTTACTGAAATCTTTCAAACAATCAATTTATCAGTGCTATCCTATTTAAGTCCTTTGATGAGTCACTTTTGTCAATGAACGTGTTTCAAAATTATACATAATTTTATTTAATATTATATGCCCAACAAATACAGATCTTACATAACTGTCGATGGTCAATTTGTATTTGATTGAGGTTATAATAGTTTAATTTGTATAATATTATGTTATGGGGAAAAGAGGTCCAAAACTACAATTCACTAACGTTTCCTGTTCGAACAAAGACTGTGAGCTCTATGGTCTTATTGATCAAGACAATGTTGTTGGAAATGGAACTTACATAAGCCGTGGAGAAAAAACAAGAAGATATATTTGCCGTCATTGCGGCAAAGCTTTTTGTGACCATACAGACACTTTCCATTATGATCTTCGCAAAGATGAGAAAATAATCCTTTTAGCTTTAAAAATGTCTATGAAAGGAATGAGCATTGAAAGCCATTGCCGATGTTTTAGAGGTACAACCTGCTAGTGTGAAGCGATGGTTGGCTCGTGCAGCTGAACAATGCGATAAAGTAAATGACGTTATGATGAAGAATCTGGACGTTCCAAAGATAGAAATGGACGAACTATGGGTGAACATCAAAAAAATAGTTCCACGAATGAAAGATTATGAAGATGATGGGCCGTGGATGTGGGTAGCTTTTGTACCAGGTTGTAGGCTAATACTTGACTTTGTAATAGGTCCAAGAAAACAGTATGTTGCAGACAAGTTGGTTGAGTTAGTTAATAAACGTCTTTCTGATAAAATTCCTGTTTTTGTCACAGATGGACTGAATTTTTATAGAGAAGCTATTTTGAAACAATTTGGAGTTTTGAGAAACTTTCCAAGTACTGGTAAAAGAGGAAGACCAAAGAAACCAAAAATCGTTCCCTCTGATGATTTAAGGTATGCGCAGGTAGTCAAAAAAAGAAAAAATGGGGTACTTGAGAAAGTCGAGAAGAAGACCATCTTTGGAGAAGATATTGAACAAAGCGAAATCTCAACAACTTTACTTGAAAGACAAAACTTGACTTTTAGACAGGATAACAACAGAGTTTCAAGGAAAACAATAGGGTTTTCAAAAATGAAAGAATGGTTAGAGTATCAAATGAAGTTATATTGTACGCATTTTAACTTCTGTAGAGGTCATAGAGGATTAAGATACAAAGATGAAAGAGAGGTTGAATGGCAAAAATACACCGGCAAGAGAGGCAGGGATTATTGAGTCAAACTGGACTTTAAGGGAACTATTGACATTTAGGTGTTTTAAAATATCAAACGTATAACGATGGACCATCTAACTGTCTGGAAACGATTAAAACGGTGGTCTGAAAAAGGTATTTGGGATATTATGATACTCGGTTCTCTTAGAGATGATTCTTATCAGCGAAGACATATCTCTCCTGGCATTGTTGCAGTGGATAGCAGTTTTGTAGATGCAAAAAAAGGAGAAACTGTCTATTATAATGGATTCAAAAAGAGAAAAGGAATTAAGATTCATGCAGCTGTAATTTCGGAAGGTCTTCCATTAGGCATAATTATTGGTCCTGGAGCAGAATATGATCCTTATAGATTTGCAGAAACTGTTGGAGCAATAAATCAGGACCGGATATAAACTAATAACAGGACCTGAAGAAATAGTAGATGATTCAATTTACGCTGATGCGCAAGTATGAGAATACCTGCTCAGTAGAAGAATAAAAGCTTCGACTCCAGAAAACAAAAGAAACAGAAAGAAGAGAAAAAGAGGAAGACCTAAAAGATTTAGCAAAGGATCCTGGGATAAAAGATCAGCAGTAGAAAGGTTCTTTTCAGGAATCAAGACGGCATTTAGAAGAATTATCATAATGTATGAAAGGTTGGATAAAATATCCAGAGTGTTAGTGGTAATAGTAACGTATTTCATTTACTGGAAAAAGCTACATGAGCAATTTTGAAACGAGCCCTCCTAAAAACTGAAATGGTTTCCAGAGAGTAAACTCCCTGGTGAAACCTTATTTTATTGCCTGGGTTATTCTTCGGCAAAAGCTGCACGTAGCTTTTCCTCTTCTGCTTTGGACATGTTAGAAGCAATAAGTTCAAAATTTAACTGCTTCATGGCTTCAAGAACTCTATCTTCCACTGCATCGCTGGTCATAAGGAAGAGGGCTGAAGTGCCTTCGGTTACTTTGCTGCGGATTGTCCGGATAAACTCATCATCAATGCCGATATCGGTCATTGAACCTGTCAGTGCACCTATAGCAGCCCCTACTGCCAGACCAATTATAGGAACAAAAAAGATCAGGCCGAATAGCATGCCCCAAAAAGCACCACTCAATGCCCCTGCACCTTTCAGGTCATGCAATTGCTCGGTCTTTGGCTTCTTTTTTCCCTCAGGCCAGGTAACAATAGCCGCATCATGCAGGTTGATCAGCTTTTGCTTGCTCAAATCTTTTATCACGTCAAGCGCCTTTGCAGCACCATCTGCGGTTTCAAACTTCAGAACTGTTAAAGTTGCCATTACTAAATCTCCTCCTTTATTTACGAATTTAGTTTGTCGGTTACTTCATAACGGTTCTCGGGACTTAGTTTCACTGTGGCTATGAGCTGTTTATCTCGAACCCTGGAAGAATTTCGTTTTGGCCATCACAAGGTATTTTTCGCCTGTCAGTGCCGAATTCCCTGAAACTTAACGTATCTGGCTCAAGCCAGCCTTATTCCGAAGGAGAAATTGCTCATTTAGCGCTTTCTTTTTAATCCATATCTCTTCGGACTGGCTGGTGAAATATACATGATATCCGAATGAAAATGCCAGAAAAGGTATTCTATGCCGTACCCGACCAAGCAAGGTGTTATTAACTCCCCTACAATACAGAACCGCAAGACATACGCCTGGATCGCGATTCAAGAATTGTAGTTGTATACTACAATTTTTATGTATATTATTTTATACATGCCATTATATCTTATTGTGTTTGGTTCATCAGGGATTTGCAAATTACTATGTCAGCCTATATCCTCATCAGCCGAAGTTTTAATTTTCTCTTCCTGCTCTCCGCTTTTTTAACTATATTTTTTATCTTCAGTCTGCTCTATCAATTTGGCCATCCAGTTTGGCTCCTCAAAGTTCTCAAGTATCATCTTCACAACCAGTGTAAGCGGCATGGAGAGCAGCACACCCGCGGTCCCAAGTACATAATTCCATTAGATAAGAACAAGAAACAAAAAGACTGGGGATAATTGCAGGTCTTTTCCCATAAGTAAAATAAAATGGACATTTTCTGCAAGCCCCTCAACAAAGCTAACAGCAATGACTTCAAGAGCACATAAAGCCCATATTCAAAAAGCGCAAGCACTATGGAAGAAACAGAAACTATAATAAGACCAATATAGGGCTAATAACTTAGCAGGAATAAGGTGCTCAGTGTACCTGGGATCCTTTTTCGCTTGAGCCAGCGGACGAGTGGGGTAAAAATCAGTGTGGCGAAGATGAGAATGAAAAAGCTGTGAGGATTGGTGCGATCCCCCGAATTCCCATAGTCAGGATAACAGCAAAAGTACTGCACACTAAAATTTTCACCGTTACCGAATTGCTCTTCATGTCCATGCTTTGCAACTCCTTAAGTCTAAGCCGTTTATTATGCGGCAGGCATCTGCGGAACTATAAAAGAAGAATTCCGTGCCATTAAGTTAATGAGCACGAAAATAAGTCTCAATAATTTTTCCTATTCAGTCTTCGTGCGCCATTTGATCGATCGCCGTCGTAATTGCCAGAATAAGCGCATTATCCTGTCCTGGCTCGATTTCCACTCCATAGGTATCCCGGACGCGGAACCACTTTTTCGAGACTTCTGCAATTTGCTCTCCTTCAACATCAATACGGTACTCATGATCCAGAATATCGCCCCGAATATCCATGTCATTTCCATCCGGAACTTCAACTTTCCACCTGTCCCGCAGAATGGTGATAAGAGCTTTTTTGACTGTTGCAGCGATACCGTCGTCAGGTTTTATTATATCCATAGTATCCCTGAGCTTGAGCAATCTCTCCTGAATTTTATAAAGATCCCTCCCCTGTGCATCCTTGAAAATCAGCGTGTCACGCAGGCGAAATGCCTTGCCATCCACATAGAAAGCTTTCTCCCCTTTTTCATCCTCAATCCAGTAGTCTTCTCCGATGGAGAGCAGTTCCTGCGTCATACGATAAACGTGTCTGTCTTCGTCCCTGCGGCCACCAGAGCCGCCTTCTGTTCTTATTCCGGTCATGATTCCTCTCTTTAAAATTTGGATTCAGAAGCACCAGCATTTAATTGCAGCATTTGGGATTTTTAGATTTAAGGTGGTCTTTCCGACCATCTCTGTCCAATCACATGGCTTTCCTGTAAATCTCGATAATATCTTCTTTTGAAAGTTCTCTGGGGTTTGTCAGGCGGCAAACATCCTGCATGGCATGCTCAGCCAGGAGTTCAAGGTCTTCTTCCCTTGCGCCGAGTTCTTTCAAGCCCGAGGGAATTCCGATATCAGATGCGATTTTTTTGATGGCATCTATTGCTCGGTCTGCAGCTTCTTCCGGGCTTAGCCCTTCAATTTTCTCTCCCATTGCCTTTGCAATATCGGCAAAGCGTTCAGGGCAGACCTGCTTGTTGTACATTTCCACATAGGGAAGGAGGATTGCATTGCAAACCCCATGCGGAAGGTCGTAAAGGCCACCTAGCTGGTGTGCCATGGAATGTACATAGCCCAGGCTTGCATTATTGAAGGCAATACCTGCAAGATACTCGGCATGTGCCATCATATCCCTTGTCCTGACGTCTTCTCCGTGGGCAACGGCTTCACGTAAATACTTTGAGATAAGATCTATAGCCTTGATAGCAGCCGCATCAGTTGTAGGTGTAGCCATAGTGGAAACATAAGCTTCAACTGCATGGGTTAAAGCGTCCATGCCGGTTGCAGCTGTAAGAGCCGGTGGCATACTTACCATCAATTCAGGATCATTAACTGCCACGTCAGGTGTGATGCGCGGATCAACTATTGCCATTTTGATGTGTCTCTTTGTATCCGTAATAATTGTAAAACTCGTCATCTCACTTGCAGTGCCAGCAGTTGTATTTACTGTGATAAGCGGAGGAATTCCTTTTGTAACTTTTCCGACACCTTCATAGTCATTTATCCTTCCGCCGTTCTTAGCCACAATGCCGATCGCTTTTGCGCAGTCCATCGGGCTTCCCCCTCCAACAGCAACGATAATATCACAGCTCTCTCTTTTGTAGACATCTGCTCCCTCCATAACCGAACTGTCAGTTGGGTTCGGTTCTGCCCCTGCAAAGATTGCTGCTTTCAGTCCTGCATTTTCAAGAATTTTCCTGATATCTCCTGCAAGTTCCTCTCCGTGTCTGCTTTTACCTGAAACGACCAGAGCTTTCGTGCCCCCAAGGTCTTTTGCCTGCCTGCCAATTCCGTTTACACAGCCAGCCCCCATAAGGGCTACTTTCGGGTTAAGATAGGTATATGTCATGGTTTCAACTCCCTTAATAGCAACTTTCAAATTTCATATTTT